>NZ_JBGCCT010000035.1 GCF_041260665.1 Catenulispora sp. GP43
GCCCTCAGACATCTGACAGCAGAACCCCACCCCGCCCACCCCACACAAAAAACCCACCCCAAAACCCCCACCCCAACCCCCCCCCCCCCCCCCCCCCCCCGCCGCGGGCGCGGGGGGGGGGGGGCGCCCCCCCCCCCCCCCCCCCCCCCCCCCGCCGTCCCCGCCTGCCCCGTCGACCGTGGCTGACTGCGATGGCCGAACCTGTCGTGAGAGTGATAGCCGAATTGGGCGGCCAGTACCGAAAAGTCCCTCTATCGAGTGGCGCAATGCCACGCGCCCCCACCAACGCCCTCAAAAGCCGCCGGGCGCTTAGACTCTCGGGCATGTCGCGCGCCAAGGCCCCGAAGGAACCCCCTGCCGAAGATCACGATCAGGACGACTGGGAGCTGCTCCGCGATCTCGACCGCCGCAACGCCTACCAGCTGCTGGTCGGCGGAACCCCGCATTCGCACGTCGATCTCGACGACCCGACGTACCTGGAGTACGAGTACGTCCGGCAGATCGCGCACCTGGTGGACCTGGCCGCCGAGGAGCGCGCGCCGCTCCGCGTGCTGCACCTGGGCGGCGGCGGCCTGACGCTGCCCCGCTACATCGCCGTCACGCGCCCGGGCTCGGGCCAGCAGGTGGTGGAGATCGAGGGCAAGCTCCTGGACTTCGTCCGCACGCAGCTGCCGCTGCCGCGCAACGCCCGCGTGCGGCTGCGCACCGGCGACGCGCGGGACGTGCTGGGCCGGGTGCCGGAGGGTGCCTTCGACCTGACGGTCAGCGACGTGTTCGCCGCCGCGCGGATCCCGGGGCATCTGACGTCCGTGGAGTACTACGGCCTGGCCAAGCGGGCGCTGCGGCCGACCGGCGTGCACGCCGTGAACCTGGCCGACGGCAACGCCGGCTCCGGGCTGATGTTCACCCGGCGCCAGATCGCCAACGCCAGGCAGCACTTCGCGCACGTCGTGCTGGTCGCCGACCCCGGCATCCTGCGCGGGCGCAAGTTCGGCAACCTCATCCTGATGGCCTCCGACGCGCCGCTGCCGGTGGCCGGGCTGATCCGGCGCGCCGCCTCCGATCCGTTCCCGAGCCGCGTGATCCGCGACCAGGATCTGGACGACTTCCAGGGCGGAGCCAGGCCGGTGACGGACGAAGAGGTGCTGCCCTCGCCGGAGCCGCCGGCCGACGCGTTCTGAGCACACTTCGGTGCGGCCCAGCTCCAGTCCGGCTCCGGCCCGGCTCCGGCCCGGCTCCGGCTCTGCCCGGGTCCGGCCGCAGCTCGGCCCGGGTCCGGCCCGGGTCCGGCCATGGCGCTTTCCCATACCCGCCGGTAACTTGGCGCCATGCGCCGCACCGTCTACACCGAAGACCACGAAGCCTTCCGCGCCATGCTGCGCGACTTCATCGCCAAGGAGGTCGTGCCGGTCTACCCCGAGTGGGAGAAGGCCGGACACCCGCCGCGTGAGTTCTATCACCGCCTCGGCGAGCTCGGCGTGTTCGGGATCGAGGTGCCCGAGGAGTACGGCGGGGCGGGGCTGAGCACGTTCAAGTACCAGGCGATCGTGATCGAGGAGACCACGCGCGCCGGTGTGACGTTCGGCACCACGACGGTGCACGTCGGCCTGATCCTGCCGTACCTGCTGGCCTACGCCACCGAGGAGCAGAAGGCGCGGTGGCTGCCGAGGTTCCTGTCCGGGGAGATGATGACGGCCATCGCCATGACCGAGCCCGGGACCGGCTCGGACCTGGCCGGGATCCAGACCACCGCGAAGCTGTCCGAGGACGGCCGGCACTACGTGCTCAACGGCGCGAAGACCTTCATCACCGGCGGCGTGCTGGCGGACATGGTGCTGGTCGTGGCGCGCACCGCGCCGGCGACGCCGGAGGACCGGCGCGGCGGCCTGTCGATCCTGTGCGTGGACACCAAGGCGGCCGGGTACTCGGTCGGGCGCAAGCTGGACAAGATCGGGTTGAAGACCTCTGACACCGCCGAGCTGGCGTTCACCGACGTGCTGGTCCCGGTGGAGGATCTGCTCGGCGAGCCCGGCAAGGGCTTCTCGTACCTGACCCACAACCTGCCGCAGGAGCGGCTGGCGATCGCGGTCGGCGGGTACGCCTCGGCGTCGGCGGCGTTGCAGTTCGCGCTGGACTACGTGCGCGAGCGCACCGTGTTCGGCACGTCGGTGGCCTCGTTCCAGAACACCAAGTTCGTGCTGGCCGAGTGCGCGACCGAGGTCGAGGCCGCGCAGTGCATGGTGGACCGCGCGCTGGAGCTGCACGAGGCCGGCGAGCTCTCGGTCGCCGACGCCGCGAAGGTCAAGCTGTTCTGCACCGAGGCCGCCGGGCGCGTCATCGACAAGTGCCTGCAACTGCACGGCGGCTACGGCTACATCACGGAGTTCCCGATCGCGCGGCTGTACGCGGACACCCGCGTGTCCCGGATCTACGGGGGCACCAGCGAGGTGATGAAGACCATCATCGCCAAGTCGCTGGGGTTGTAGCCTCCCGGGTTGTAGCCTCCCGAGGCCGAGGCTCGCCGCAGGTCGTCCCTGCCGCTGTCACAGCTTCCTGCGATGATCTGCCGCATGACCGACAGACGGACGGCACCATGAGCCGGGACATGGGTGAGAACACTGGGGCGGGCCTGGGCGGCCCGGCCGGGCCAGTCGGGCAGGCGCTGCGGTCGGTCGTCGAGACGATCGTCGCGAAGGCGCCGGCGGGCTGGTCGGAGGCGACGCTGACCTGCACCGCCGGAGGCGGCGGGCACTCGTTCTCGGGCGGGTACGCGGTCCCCGATTCGCTGTCGGCGCACCACCTGCCCGTGATGTTCGCCGAGGTCGGCGGGCTGGGCAAGACAGTGGTCGCGGCCAGCGGCTGGGAACGGGTGACCCTGGAGGTCCGCTGCCGGCCTTCCGGAACGCACGAACTGGTCGTCTTCCCGGACATCGTGTCCCTGGAGAGCGGCGCGTACCAGATCGTCTTCGACGCCGACTTCCGCCTGCCCGAGGCGGGCGACCTACAGGAGGCCGGCACCGCCGCGCCGGCCGGCGATCCGGAGCTGGCGGTCGCTCGCTTCCATGAGTACATGCGGCGCCGGGCCGACATCCTGGGCCGCCCCGAGCCGCTGCCGCCGCCCGCGTCGGAGGCCGAGATAGTCGAGGCCGAGCGCAGAATCGGACGGCCTCTGCCCGCCGATCTCCGGGCGCTGTACTCGATCGCCGACGGCGAGGCCGTCGACTATCGATACCTGGGCTTGTTCCGCTACGGCTGGATGTCGCTGAAGGACTTGGTGGACAGCTATCCGTTCCTCGCGCTGCGCTTGCCGGGCTGGGGGATCGGGTGGGACGCCGTCGTCGAGGACTGCGATCCGCCCGAGACGGTGCGGCGGTGCAGCGGGCATCCGGACCGGGTGCCGTTCGGTACCCGGGAGGACGGCAACTACCTCGCGGTGGACCTGGCCCCTGCGCGCAACGGCCGCCCCGGCCAGGTCATCGCGGCAGGCCGCGACTTCCACGACGGCGCGGGGTATTACGCCGACTCGGTGACCTCATTGCTCGGCGGACTCCTGGAGATGCTGGACGCCGGTGCCTATGAGATCCGCGACGGGTTTCTCGTTCTGGGCTACTACCCGCATCCGCCCAGCGGCCCCACGAAGAGTGTGGGACAGCTTCCAGGCGAGATCCCGGCAAGTGTTCAGATCGCCCACATCAACAATGCCGAGCGTCCGATCGACCTCGCCCCGCTGGCCGCCTGCCCGAACCTTCGGCTGCTCCACCTCAACCGCTGCTCCACGTCTGACCTCTCGGTGATCCGGAAGCTGCCCGTCGAGTCGTTGCGGGCGACCCTGACCGACGCCCGATCCGACGCCCTGGCACCGCTCGAAGGCCACCGATATCTCAGCGCCCTGGAGCTGGCGACCGAAGACGAGATCGATATCGCCATTCTGCGGACCATGCCGAACTTGCGCGGTCTGGACCTCTCCCGGGCAGTGGTCCGGGATCTGACCGTTGTGGCCGATCTGCGCGAGCTACGGTTCCTGGTGCTTCAGGACAGGCAGTGGGAGCTTCTGCTGGAGCGGGACTGCGTACCGCCCGCGCTCGCCGCGGCCCGGATCGCCGGTGCCTCCCTCGCCGAGACGATGGCGCTGGCGTCGCGGCTGCAGCCGCTGGAGGTGGAGCCGTTGCGGCTCACCGGAAAACTCGACGAACTCATCGAATGAGTCAGCCGCGGTCATCGCCCTCGCCCGGCGAAGGAGGGCCCCGGCCTGGGGCGGACGCTGTCGGCGGATTGCCGACCGCGTCCCGGGGACCAGCCGGGGCTTCGTGTTTCGCTTACACGTCAGCTCACGTCACGTCGGTGCGCGTGGGGTCGATCTTCTCGTACGCCTTCGTCTCGACGATCCGCCGCATGGCGTCGAACGCGTCCCACACGTCCACGAACCGCGTCGTGGCCGGGGCCATGCCCAGGCGCACCCGGTCCGGGTTCCGGAAGTCGGGGATGACGTTGTGCGCCTCGATCAGCGCCCGGCAGATGCGGTACGCCTCCGGGTGCCGCACCGAGACGTGGTTGCCGCGCACCGCGAAGTCGCGCGGGCTGCCCAGCGTGAAGCCCAGCGGGGCCAGCCAGGCGTCGAACAGCTCGATGGCGTACTCGGTGAGCGCGACGCCCTTGTCCCGCAGCGGCTTGATGCCGGCCTCGGCGAGCACCTGCGCGCCGGCGTCCACCAGCGAGACCCCGACGACCTGCGGGGTGCCGACCAGGAAGCGGGTCGCCGAGGGCACCGGGTCGTAGCCCTGGCCCATCGCGAACTGGTCGCGCTGGCCGTACCAGCCCCAGATCGGCTGGCGGACGGAGTCGACGAGCGAGGCGTTGACGTACAGGAAGGCCGGGGATCCGGGCCCGCCGTTCAGGTACTTGTAGGTACAGCCGACTGCGAAGTCGGTGCCGCTGGCGTCCAGGTCGATCGGGACCGAGCCCGCCGAGTGGCACAGGTCCCACAGCACCAGCGCGCCGGCCTCGTGGACGACCTGGTTCACCGCGGCCAGGTCGGCCAGCGCGGCGGAGCGGTAGTCCACCTGCGACAGCGAGACCAGCGCGGTGCGCTCGTCCACGACCGCGCGGAGCTGGTCGGCGGTGGGGCCGAGGAGTTCGTCGAACTCGACCAGCTTCAGCTCCAGGCCGCGGGCCTGGGCCAGCCCCTCCAGGACGTAGCGGTCGGTCGGGAAGTTGTGGAGGTCGCTGACGATCACGTCGCGGCCGGGACGCGCGTCGAGCGCGGCGGAGGCGAGTTTGTAGAGGTTCACCGACGTGGAGTCGGAGACGACGACCTGCCCGGGGGCGGCGCCGAGGAAGTGCTCGCCGAGGAAGTCCCCGACGGTCTGCGGCAGCGTCTGCCACCGTTCGTTCCAGGACCGGATCAGCCGGTCGCCCCACTCGCCGGCGACGACTTCCTGGACCCGCTCCAAGGATGCCTTGGAGAGCCGGCCGAGGGAGTTGCCGTCGAGGTAGATGAGCGTTTCGTCGGGGATCACGAAGCGGGTGCGCAGGGGGGTCAAAGGATCGGTCGCGTCACGATGCTCCGCGTCATTGCGGGGGTGAGCTGTGGTGTCGGGCACGTGATCAGATTAGGCGAGGGCGGGCGCGCGCGGAATGGGGGCTCGCGGGCGCCGTCGCCGTAGGGGGCGACCGGCCGGGACCGGCCGCCCCTGGTGGTGGGCTGGTGGGGGGTTGGTGGGGGCTGGTGAGGTCATCGGGCTACCGGTTCGAGAAGTCCTCCGTCGCCTGGTTCAGCGCCTGTCCCATCGCCTCGCTGCCGGTGTGCCCGGAGTCCTCGATGACGATCAGCTTCGCGTCCGGCCAGGCCTGCGCCAGCTCCCACGCGGTGTACACCGGGCTGCCGAGGTCGTGGCGGCCGTGGACCATGACGGCCGGGATGCCGTGCAGCTTGGGCATGTCGCGCAGCACCTGGCCGGGCTCCAGCCACGCGTCGTTGCCGAAGTAGTGCGCGCAGATGCGGACGAAGGCCAGCCGGTCGTCGTCGACCCGCTTGCTGTACGAACCGGGGGTGCCGTTGCTCTCCCCCGAGATCAGGGCGTCCTCCCACGCCACCCAGGCAGCCGCCGCCGCTTCGCGCACCGCGCGGTCCGGGTTCTCCATCAGGCGGCCGTACGCCTGGACCAGGTTTCCGTCGCGCTCGTCCTCGGGCACGTGGTTGCGGAAGCGGTCCCAGGCCTCGGGGTACAGCCTGCGGGCCCCGTGGTAGAGCCAGTCGGTCTCCTCCGGGCGGGTCGAGGTGACCGCCGGGATGATCATCTCGGTGACCCGCTCCGGGTGCGCCTGCGCGTAGACCAGGGCCAGCGTGGCGCCCCAGGAAGCGCCCTTCACCAGCCACTTCTCAATGCCCAGATGCTCGCGCAGCAGCTCGATGTCGCGGACCAGGTGCCACGTGGTGTTGACGGACATGTCCGTCGCGGGGTCGGCGGCGTGCGGGGTGCTGCGCCCGCACCCGCGCTGGTCGAAGCGGATGACGCGCCACTTCTCGGGGTCCCAGGCCTTGGTCGGGCCCTGCATCGAGCCGGCACCGGGGCCGCCGTGCAGGTTGACCGCCGGCTTGCCGTCCGGGTTGCCGAGCTCTTCGTAGTAAATCCGATTCCCGTCGCCGACGTCGAGAAATCCGGTGGCGTAAGGCCCCATTGGCGGGTAGACAATAGACATGGACGCGATCGTAGCTCCCGCCGGGGAGAACACGCCCGGATTACGGGACTGGAAGACATGGTTCGCGGCCTACGACGACCCGGAATCGCCGCTGGTCAAGCGACTCGCCGTGGTCCAGGACGGCATTCGGCGGGCGCTGGACGAAGCCCCCGCCGGGACCATCAGCGTCCTGTCTCTGTGCGCCGGCGAAGGCAGGGACCTGATCCCGGTGCTCGCCGGGCATCCGCGCCGCGCCGACGTCCGCGCCCGCCTCATCGAGTTCGACCCGGTGATCGCCCAGGTCGCGCGGGACGCCGCCGCCGTGGCCGGTCTCGACGGCGTCGACGTGGTGACCGGCGACGCGGCCGACCAGGCACTGTACGGCGACTACGCCCCGGCGGACCTGCTCCTGCTGTGCGGCATCTTCGGCAACATCTCCGAGGCCGACATCCACAACACCGTCTCGCACGCCGCGCACCTGACCGCCCGCGGCGGCGCGGCGATCTGGACGCGCCACCGCCACGACCCGGCTGTGGTCCCGCGGATCCACGGCTGGTTCGCCGAGGCCGGATTCGCTGATCTGTGGCAATCGGATGCGGATTTGCCGACCACTGTTTATGTCGCCGCGAATCGCCAAGAGCGGGAACCCGCTCCGTCGCCCGACGACGAGAAGCTGTTCACCTTCATCAAGTAGAAGAATCCATGGGGATATACAAAAGCCTCGCTCTGGAGAACGAGCGCATCATTGCCGCCGGGTACTACATCAATTTGCGTGGTGCCCGAGTGGAACTGGCCGCCGATGTGGCCGCAGCCTGTCAGGACACCCGGTCCTACACCCCAGGCCAGACGCAGCGCCTCTTCAGCGACCAGGCGTTCACCACCGCGGACGCGACACGGCACGAGACCGTCTTCGAAGTCACCGGCGAGACCAGCACTCAGGCCGGTCAGCGACTGGCCCTCGCCGAAGGCGCGAAGGACGTCGCGATCCTGAACTTCGCCTCGGCCCGCAACCCCGGCGGCGGCTATCTGGGCGGCGCGCGAGCACAGGAGGAAGACCTGTGCCGCAGCTCCGCGCTGTACACGACGCTTCTCGAGGCGCGCGACTACTACGACGCGCACCGGGCGGACCGCGACACCCGCTACAGCCACCGCGTGATCTTCTCGCCCGGCGTGCCGGTCTACCGTGACCGCGCCACCCGGCTGCTCGACAGGCCTTATCAGCTCTCGTATCTGACCTCACCGGCACCGAACGCCGGTGCGCTGGCCCGGCACGAGCCGTCGGCGCTGGACGAGATCGAGGGCCTGCTGACCGAGCGCGCCGGACGGGTGCTCGCCGTCGCGGCTCACCACGGCGTGCAGACCCTGGTGCTCGGCGCCTGGGGCTGCGGCGTGTTCCGCAACGACCCCACGACTGTCGCGCGGGTCTTTCGCGGACACCTCACCGAGGGCGGTTCTTTCGAGGGCCGGTTCGCGCGCGTCGTGTTCGCGGTGTACGACACGTCGCCTGCGAAGACGACGCTGTCAGCCTTCCAGAAGACGTTCAGCGATCTGGCGCGCCAGCGTTCCGGGATCTGACGCCGGCCTGTGCGACGCTGGCGCCATGGACTTCAAACTCGAGCTGATCCCGATCCCGGTGACCGACGTGGACCGCGCCAAGGACTTCTACGAGCGCCAGGCTGGCTTCCGTGTCGACCACGATCTGGCGTTCGGCGACGAGTTCCGGGTCGTGCAACTGACGCCGCCGGGGTCGGCGTGCTCGATCGCGTTCGGCAAGGGCATGCCCGGGGGCGCGCCGGGGTCCGTGCAGATGCTGCACCTCGTCGTCGACGACATCCACGCCGCGCGCGCGGAGTTGGTCGGGCGCGGCATGGAGGTCGCCGAGGTCGAGACGATGTCCGCCGAGGGCAAGCCCGACGTGTCCTACGCGCGGTTCGCCGACCCCGACGGCAACACCTGGACCTTGCAGCAGATCTCGGCGTCTTAGGGCGTCTTGACGCGTCTTAGGGCCTCTTAGTACGACAGCTCCGCGAGCCGATCACGCAGCCAGTAGTACGAGTCCTTCGGCGTGCGCGTCTGGGTCTGGTGGTCCACGTGCACCAGCCCGAAGCGCTGGTGGAAGCCCTCGGCCCACTCGAAGTTGTCCATCAGGGTCCAGGTCAGGTAGCCACGGACGTCGACGCCCGCGGCCATGGCCTGGGACAGGGCCCTGATGTGGCCGTCGAGGAAGGCGATGCGCTCGGGGTCGGCGACGCGGCCGTCCACGATCTTGTCGTCGACCGAGGTGCCGTTCTCGGTGATGTAGACCGGCGGGAGGGCGTCGCCGTAGCGGCCGGCGAGGCCCACGAGGAGTTCGCGCAGGCCGTCGGGGACGACCGGCCAGTCGAAGGCGGAGCGCGGTACGCCTTCGATCGGGACGTCCTGGAACGGCAGGCCGTGCTCGGGGCCGGGGGCGGCGACGCGGGTCGGGTTGTAGTAGTTGACGCCGAGGCCGTCCACCGGCGCGGCGATGACGGCGAGGTCGCCGTCCCGGACCACGCCGAGCAGATCGGGGCCGGCGCCGTAGGCCGACAGGTCCGGGTAGCGGCCCAGCAGGATCGGGTCGTTGAACAGGCGGTTGTGGAGCGTGTCGTAGGCCTGCGCGGCCGCCTGGTCCTGCGGGGTGTCGCTCGCGGGCCAGACCGGGGTGCAGTTGTTGGCGATCATCACCTTCCGCGCGCCGGCCGACCGCAGGGCGCCGACCGCCAGGCCGTGCGCCAGGAGTTGGTGGTGCGCGACCGGGAGGGCGTCGGTCATCAGCGTGCGGCCCGGGGCGTGGACGCCGAAGGCGTAGCCGTATGCGAGGTGGATGAAGGGCTCGTTGAGCGTGATCCAGTGCTCGACGCGGTCGGCGAGACGGTCGGCCACGAGCGCGGCGTAATCGGCGAAGCGGTGCGCGGTGTCGCGGGCCAGCCAGCCGTCGCGGTCCTCCAGGGCCTGCGGGAGGTCCCAGTGGAAGAGCGTCGGGAACGGGGTGATCCCCTTTTCCAGCAAGGAATCCACGAGCCGTTCGTAGTACGCCAGGCCGGCCGGGTTCGCGGGGCCGGCGCCGTCGGGCTGGATCCGGGTCCAGGCGACCGAGAAGCGGTAGGCGTTGACCCCCAGGTCCGCCATCAGCGCCACATCCTCGGCGGCGCGGTGGTAGTGGTCGCAGGCCACGTCGCCGGTCTGGCCGTCACGCACGGCACCGGGCCGGCGCACGAAGGTGTCCCAGATCGAGACGCCCTTCCCGTCCTCGGCCGGCGCACCCTCGATCTGATAGGCGGAGGTGGACGTTCCCCAATGGAAGGAAGCGGGGAACGACGGGAGCGGGGCATGGACGGTCACTGCGGGCCACCTCCGGAAGGGACTAACATGAGTCATCCTCAGGTTAGCGGGCGGAGGAGAATAGGGGAATGGACTCCACGACCGAGAGCGGGGCGGGACTGCGCCGGCGCCCCATGCAGCGGCGCAGCGCTGAGCGCTACGAGCGGATCCTCAACGTGTGCGCCGAGCTGCTGGACGAGGTCGGCTTCGCCGGTCTCACCACCACCGCGGTCGCCAAGCGCGCCGAGGTCCCGATCGGCACCGTCTACCAGTTCTTCGCCGACAAGAGCGCCCTGGTCCACGCCCTCGCGGCACGCAACCTCGAGAACTACATGGGGCGCCTGGAACGCCGCTACGGCGAGGCCGTACCGCGTTCGGTGGAGGAGGTCGTCGACGTCGCCATCGACGAGTTCGTGGACATGCGCCGGACACTGCCGGGCTTCGGCGTCCTGGACTTCGGAGCGGGCAGCGAGTGGTCGGAGGCGGACCCCCGGGACCTGTACCTGCTGGACGAGAACGTCGAGAACAACACGGCGGTCGCCAAGCGACTGCGGATGCTGACACCCTTCCTGGACTCCTCGCGCGCCGGAACCTCGGAGATCGAGCTGGCGCTGCGGGTGACGATGGAGGCCGCGGACGCGGTGCTGCAACTGGCGTTCCGGACCGATCCGGAAGGCGACCCGACACTGATCGCGGAGTGCAAGAAGCTGCTGGTGGCCTATCTGGGGCCTTATTACGTGGGCTGAGAGAGTTTTTATCGGTTTCGCCCGATATCGTGGCCGGATGGATGACAAGCGGCACCGCTTCGACTGGAGCCTGCTCGGCTGCGCGTTCAGCGGTCACGTGTTGTACGCCCCGACGGAACCCGCGCTGCGTGCGCGCTTGACGGCTTCGTCGGCGGACGGCGCGATGTGGCGGTGCCTGCGGTGCGCGGACTTCGTGCCGACCGCCCAGACCCCGGCTTCGGGTCCGGCGCAGGACGCTCCGCTGGTGAAGCGCGGGGCCGAGGTGCGCGACGCGGTGCTGCTGCGCTTCTTCGCGGTGGAACGGTGGGTGCGGGCACTGCTGTTCGGGGCGGCCGCCTACGTGGTGAACCGGTTCGCGGGACGGCAGGACGAGCTGCGGCAGGCCTTCGACCAGGCGGCCCCGGTGGTGAAGCAGGTGTTCGGCAGGGCCGGGTTCGATTTGCAGAACTCGAAGACGCTGGAGCTGCTGCAGAAGGCGGTGGACGCGCGGCCGACGACGCTGACGTGGATCGTCATGGGCCTGGCCGTCTATGCGGCGGTCGAGGTGGTCGAGGGCGTGGGCCTGTGGCTGCTTCAGCGGTGGGGCGAGTACTTCGCCTTCGTGGCCACGGGGATCTTCCTGCCGCTGGAGGTCTACGAGCTGGCGCACAAGGTGAGCCCGCTGAAGCTGGTGACGTTCGCGCTGAACCTGGCGCTGGTGCTGTACCTGGTGTGGACGAAGCGCCTGTTCGGGGTGCGCGGCGGGAAGCGGGCCTATGAGGCGGAGCGGCATGCGGCCTCGCTGTTGGAGGTCGAGCGGGCGGCGACTGACTGACTCCTAGTCGGAGGTCCAGCGCGGCGACTGGCTGATTCCTAGTGCCGGTGCGTGTTGTCGGGCTGCCCCGGATCGCCGGGATGCTCGAAGCCCGGCGCGTTGGTGACGAGGTCGCGGCGGCGCTCGTCGAGCCAGCGGTTGAAGGCGGCGAGGCGGGCCGGGTCGGGGGCATCCGCGTCGGCGCGCGGCGTCGGCTCGTCGGGGCGCGACTCGGTGGCCGTGACGGTGGCGAAGTGCCAGCCGAGACCGGTGCGGACCGGTCCCACGCGGGTGCCGGACGGCCGGGACCGGAGCTCGGCGGCGAGGGTCGCGGGGAGGTCGTCGAGCGTGGTCCAGCCGAGGGAGGTCTCGGGGGCGGTCGCCGCTTCGAGGGGGGTCGCGGCGACGGCGTGGGTGACCCGGTGCCAGGTGCGAGTGCCGGACGACTGCGCGATCGCCGGCGTCGGCTCGGTGACCGCGTCATAGAGAGCCGCCATCGCCGGCGAGGATGACCACGCCGCCGCGTTGATCGAGCCGAGGTGCAGCGATTCTGCTTGGGTGAGGACCCTGGCAGCATCAGCTTCTGATCCCCCACTCAGCCCCGCCAGCTCCACCCGGCAGAGCTCCTCCGTCAGCAGCACCTGCGCCGTCCACCGCAGAAACTGCCGATCCTCCTTGCTCCCCACCGCCGGCAGACGTCCCGCGAGCCGCCCGCTGCGCAGCTCCCGCACCCGCGTGTCCAAGCGCTCGCGCGGGATCGGCGAGCCCGCGACCCAACCGATCACCGTCGCCTCACGTTGAGCGCGCGCCGCCGCGGCGGCGTCGCTGTGGTGCTGGTCGTGTGTGTGCGTCACTGCACCACCACGGGAACCGCCGCCGTGTACTGCGCACGGCCGAACCACATCAGCTTCACCAGCGCCCACCAGTGCCCCGGTTCGGCCGTGGCGGGAACGTCGACCTCGAACTCGACCGAGCCCTCAGCCCCCGCCTCGACAGCGAACGCCGCCGCGTACGGGCCGATGAAGTCCCAGGTCCCCCACGGGCTGACCGGCATGGCCTCGCCGTCGATGCGTCCGCGCGTGGTGTTGGCCAGGCCGACCCGCAGCGTGCCGCGGCCGCCGCGCGGCAGCGTCAGGCCCGGCGTGATCGAGGTGATCTCCAGGCCGGTCGCGCGCGCCGTCTCGCTCTTCGTGCCCTGGGTCTGGACGCCGAGCTCGATCTCGGTCTCGGGCGACGTCGCCGGCGGCGCGTACTCCGGGGCGTCGATCAGGACGCTGATGACGTCCTCGACCTCCGAGTCCGCCACCGCCAGCCGCACCCGGACGAAGTACATCCCCGGCGCCGAGGCCGCGTCGTCCGACGGCGTCACCGTCAGCGGGAACACCGTGTGCCCGCCGGGTTCCAGCGCCACCGGGCGGGACTCCGGCTCGACGCGCCAGCCCTCGGGCGCCAGCACCGTCAGCATGCCCTCGAAGGTCGTGTCCGTGTACTGGCTCGCCACGGCCACAGAAACCTCGCCGCCGCCGGTGAGCACCGTCGGCGTGGCGGCCACCGAGACCGGCAGGAAGCCCATCGGCGCCGGGCCCCGGTTGTGCAGCCAGTAGCGCGAGTACACCGGCTGCGCCGGCTCGGTCGCGCGGCCGAGGACCGGTGCCGAGGCCGAGGAGCCCGAGCCCTGCGGCGGAACCATGATCGCCGTCGAGATCTGCGAACCGGCCAGCCGCACCGAACCCGAGGCCCGCACATCGCAGCGCAGGCCGCACTCCTCCAGCAGATCGGCGTGGTCGCTGGACAGCACGCCGAGCGGGCTGCGCACGACGACCGTCCCGCCGGTGCCGGCGGCCTCCACCAGGCGCACCATGAAGCCCAGTTCCGGGGACGCCTCCAGCGCCGAGCCCACCGACTCCGGGTTCCCGGCCGGCTTCACCGCCGTCACCTGCGCGGCGCCCTCCGGCGTGATCGTCAGCAGGGTGTGCCGGGCGGGCTGCGGGCCGCGGTGCGCCGGCTCCTGCCGCGCCAGCATCGGGGCTGAGAAGGCGTCGCCGGACGCGACCAGTCCCGCGGCGCGCCAGTCCCCCGCGCTGCTCACCAACGCGTAGTCGAAGTCGTGTGTCCAGTGCTGCAACTGGAACGCCGAGCCGTCCGGGGAGCGCCGCAGCGGCGGGTCCAGCCAGACCCCCGACGGCCAGCCGGTGCACGACCGCATCAGCGACAGGTGCAGCGCGCCGGACGGGTCGACGGCGAAGCCCGGGATCCCGTTGTTGACCAGACCGATGGTGTGGTCGTCGAGCAGCGCCGTGTCGGCGGGGTCGACGGTGACGGCGGGCAGCACCGTGTCGGCCGCGAACGCCGCCGCGGCCGCCCGCACCTGCTGCGCGGTGTCCTCCGGCTGCTCCCCCGCGATGATCACCACCGGCAGGGCGCGCGCGTCCCGCAGGTCGGCGTTCGGCACCCACGCCTTCTCCACCGGCACCTCGGCCGGAACGAAGAAGCACACCCGGCCGCGGCTCTTCAGCAGGTTGTCGAACTCCTGGCGCACCGAGGCGCCGGAGCGGTCGAGGATCTCGGCGGTCAGCGCGTTGGTCTCCGGGCCGCCGATCACGATCCGGACGTCCGGCAGGTTGGAGTCGACGTGCAGCCAGCCGTAGCGCGCGCCCTCGGGGCTCGTGGTGGTCGCGGTGACGCCGACCCGGGCCAGCGCGACCACCAGGTCGCGCACCGGATCGGCGTGCCGGTCCAGGTCGTCGGCCACGACTTCGGCGACCGAGATCGCGACCCGGCCGAGGTCTGTATCTGTATCTGTGCCTGTATCTGTGCCTGTGTCGGCGAGGCCGCGCAGGTTCAGGGTCGCAGTGCTGCCGAGGGCGAAGAAGGTGTTCGCCGGGTTGTCCAGGGTCCAGGGCGCCACCGCCACATCGGATTCCGGCAGCGCGAAGCCGCGGCCGACGACGGCGCCGGCGACCTCGGAGACCGGGCGCGCGCCCGGGACGTCGCACGGGAACGTCACCCGCAAGAGCCGGTCGGCACCGGTGAAGTCCAGGACGCGCGTACGGAAGTCGATGCGGTCCAGTCCGTGCCAGAGGGTGATGCGCTGCTCGTACGCGACGTCGCCGACGGTCCCGGTGACGATGTACCGCCGGCCCAGCGGCGACTCCTCGGCGCGCACCGACGTGGCGGCCGCGGCCGCCGAGCCGGTGACGGTGCCGTTGGGCACGAGGTGCCACGGGCCCTCGCCGAACTCGGGGTGCTGCGGGTACTCCTCGCTGACGCGCAGTTCGTTGCCGACCGCGCCGGGCTTGAGCAGCTGACGGCCGGTGGCCAGCTCGAGGATCCCGCTCAGTCCGCCGCCGCGGGCCGGGTCGAGCGCGATCTCGAAGTACTCGTTGGCCAGCGAGCCCGGGGTTTCGCCGATCTCTTGCCAGACAAGGTTCTGGTGCGAGGCAAGGCTTTCCGCGCTCGTGGTGAACTCGACGTACCAACTCCGCCAGCCCATTCCGGGGACCCCGGCGGCCACGAAGGCGATGTCGACCCGGGTCCCGTCCTCCGCCTCGACGACGAACGGCACCGGGTCCCCGGCTTCGTCCGTCAGCCGCAGCCCGTCGAACTCGCCGCTTTCGGGCAGCCGCACCGTCGCCCGGACCACGTCGGTCCGCTCGAACGCCAGGGTGTTGAACACCCCGATCGCGCCGTCGCCGGCGCCGCCGTAGGTCTCGACGTTGCGGAAGATCGCCTCCAGCGCCGCGTCGCGGGCCTCGGCGGCCAGGTCGTGCGCCTCGCGCCAGCCGGTCACCAGGTCGATGTAGACCTGGTCGGACTCCGAGCCGGTGATGGCGTCGTGGTGCGCGCCGTAGGCCAGCTGCCGCCAGACCTTGTCCAGCGCGGCGCTCGGGTAGCGGCCGTAGCCGAGCAGCGAGGCGAAGGTCGCCAGCTTCTCGGCGTCGGCGGCCGCGGTCTCGGCCGCGCGCTGCGCCTGCTTGGTGTCGATGTACGACACGTCCTTGCCGGTGTAGACCGGGTTCATGTCGCGGGTCTGCGGGCTGGGCCGCACGCCGCGTTCGGCGAGTTCGGCGTGCACCGCGGCGAAGAAGTCGCGCGGCAGGCCGGTGACGAAGCGCGGCCAGACGTAGCGCGCGTTCCAGTCGCGGTGGATCGCGGTGACCCACTTGTTCGGCGGGGTGTAGTCGGTGCCGACCGGCAGCAGTGTGTTGCGGGTGGCGGCGGCCTGCTTGAGTCCGAGGAACAGGTCGTAGACCTTCTCCTCGGCCTCCTCCAGCGTCGCCGAGGAGTCCATCCACCAGCCGGCCGAGTAGTGGTTCGGCATGTAGTGGGTGACCACGCCCTGCCCGGACGGCGAGATCCACTCGAACTCGGCCGGGAACTGCATGTTCTTGACGTCGCCCTGGACCCCGTCGAACTTCGTCAGCATCGGGCCCCACTGGTGGTACGGACCACGGGCCCAGGACGTGGAGCTCAGGCCGGCGTCGGCGACCAGGCCGGGGAACTGCGGGTCGTGGCCGAAGACGTCCAGCTGCCAGGCGGTCTGCGGGTCGGCGCCCATGATGTCGCGCTGGTAGCCGATGCCGTAGACCAGGTTGCGGATCGTGGTCTCCAGGCCGGTGAGGTTGGTGTTGGGCTCGTTGTAGGTGCCGCCCATCACTTCCACCCGGCCGGTGGATATCAGTTCCCGCAGAAGCGCGCGATACTGCGGGTACACGTCCCAGAACGGCTTCAGGTAGTCGACCTCGGCGAGCACGAAGGTGTAGTCGGGGTCGGCGGCGGCGAGATCGAGGTGCGCTTTGACGAGATGGAACGCGTTGTTCTCCCAGACCGGGCGCGTGGTGCCGTCGTTGCCCTGCAATTCCCAGGTCTGGGTGTAGCCGGCTTGCGTGTTCCACCAGACGGGGTCGTAGTGGAAGTGCGACACCAAATACATTGTCCAGCCCGGCTCGGCCACCGTGATGGTGACCGGCTGCTCAGCGCGGGTCTCGCCGTCCGCGCCGAGCAGCCGGAGCTGGGCGGTGAGGGTTTCGCCGGGCTGGACGCCGGCGTCCATCTCCATCGGGAGCTCGACGACCGCCTCGCCCTCTCCCGGTGCGAGTTCGCAGGCTGCTCGCACCCTCAGAGCGAGAAGCGATACAGTCACCGCACCGTCGGTGACGGCCCGCTGGACGACGACTCGGAGGACTTGACGCGGTTCCCTATCGGTTCCGACGAAAAGCTCCATCGAGTCCGCGGACTTGATCTGGACGGCCACGGCCCCTCCTTGAATCCCCACCCGTACGAGCCACTAAAGCGCTAAAGCAGCTGGGAGTCATTAATGCCCACCTCTGGCAGCGGTGTCAACAAGCCTGGTGCCGCGGCGAGCTCCGGACGGGCCGCGGGCGCCGGAAAAGGCAAGAACCGGCTCACCATCGCCGACATCGCCCGCGAGGTCGGGGTGTCCCCGAGCGCGGTCTCCTTCGCACTCAACGGACGCCCCGGTGTCAGTGAGGCTACCCGCGCACGGATCCTTCAAGCCGCCGAACGGATGAACTGGCATCCGCACAGCGCCGCGCGGGCCCTCGGCGGGGCGCCGGCCGGCGCGGTCGGCCTGGTCCTGGCACGTCCCACCCGGACCCTCGGCGCCGAACCGTTTTACGCTCAGCTCATCTACGGTATGCAGTCAGTCCTGTCCGCACGGTCGGTGGCGCTGCTGCTCCAGGTGGTCGACGACACCGACGCCGAGCTCGCCGTCTACCGGCGCTGGGCCGGGGAGCAGCGGGTGGACGGTCTGCTGATCGTGGACCCGCAGACCAAGGACCCGCGGATCGCCGCCGTGGAGGCGCTCGGCGTGCCGGCCGTGGTGCTCGGCGGCCACGGCAGGCACGGCGACCTGCCGACGGTCTGGGCCGACGACCGGGAGGCGATGCTGGAGACGGTGCGCTACCTGGCGGCCCTGGGCCACACCCGGATCGCGCACGTCGCCGGCACCCCGGCGTTCCAGCACACCCAGCGGCGCATCAGGGCCCTGAAGGACGCGGCCGGCCAGCTGGGCCTGGCCGACACCCAGTCGGTGCCCACGGACTTCAGCGACAGCGAGGGCGCGGCGGTGACCCGGCGCCTGCTCTCGCAGACGGACGCGCCGACCGCGATCGTGTACGACAGCGACCTGATGGCGGTCGCCGGACTCGGGGTGGCCACCGAGATGGGGGTGCGGGTGCCGGCCGAGCTGTCGATCGTGTCGTTCGACGACTCGGTGCTGACCCGCGTGGTGCACCCGGCGATCACGGCGCTGTCGCGGGACACGCACGCCCTGGGCGTGCAGGTCGCCGAGGCGCTGCTGCGGATCGTGGAGGAGCCGGGGACGGTCGGGGACATAAAGGCGGCCACGCCGCGGCTGACGGTCCGGGAGAGCACGGCGAAGCCGGGGCGGTGAGTGATAGGGAGGTCGGCATGGGCCCGTATCACATCCCGAAGAACCTCGCGATCGCCCGCCCTGACGGTCGAGGCCTCGGAGCTCGCGGAGATCTTCCAGTGGCTCACGCCGGAGGAGTCGGCGGAGGTGATGTCGGACCCTGATAAGGCTTTCCGGGTCCGCGACGAGGTGGCCGACGTCCTGGCCTATCTCCTGCAGCTGGCTGGGGCCTGCGGGGTGGATGTGCTGCAGGCGCTGGCCGAGAAGATCGAGCGCAACGAGGACCGTTTTCCTGTTCCCCGAGGTAGAGCCTCAGAAACGGGCACTCTGGACACTCCGCGCGTAGGGTGGTGCGCATGAGCACTGTGGAACTGACCAAGGACACGTTCGAGACGGCGGTCACCTCCGACGGGATCGTGCTGGTCGACTTCTGGGCGGAGTGGTGCGGGCCGTGCAAGCAGTTCGCCCCGATCTACGACAGGGTGTCGGAGGCCAACCCGGACATCACCTTCGCCAAGGTGGACACCGAAGACCAGCCGGAACTCGCGGGCGCGTTCGACATCCGCTCCATCCCGACGCTGATGATCTTCCGTGACGGCGTGATGGTCTACGGCCAGCCCGGCGCGCTGCCCGAGGCCCCGCTCGTGGACCTGATCGCGCAGGCGCGGGCGCTGGACATGGAAGAGGTGCGCAAGCAGATCGCCGCGAACCAGAACGGCGGGCATGAGGGGGCTGACGCTCAGGCGTAGCCGGTTTCTCAGGCCCGGCCCCGCGCCACCTGGACCAGCCACCCGGCCGCCTCGCTCAGCTCCCGGCCCCGCGGCCACACCGCGCGCAGCGTCCGGCGCAGCGCGACATCGTCGGCGAGCGGCACCTCGACGAGCCGGCCGGCGGCGACGTCCTCGGCGACCGCCAGCACGCTGAGGACCGCCGGCCCGCTCCCGGACAGGGCGGCCGAGCGCAGCGGCGCCGTGGCCCCCAGCTCGATCAGCGGCACCGCCGGGCCGTCGTGGGCGGCGAGCGCCGCCTCCAGCACCTCGCGCGTCCCGGAGCCCGGTTCGCGCAGCAGCAGCGGTTCGGCGGCCAGCTCGGCCGCCGTCACCGGCTCCCTGCGCCGCGCCCACGGATGCGCCGGCGCCACCGCCACGACCAGCCGGTCCCGGCCGACGACCGCCGAATGCAGGTCGCGCGGGACCCACGGCCCCTCCACGAATCCGAGCTCCACCTGGCCGGCCCGCAGCGCCGCGACCACCTGGTGGGAGTTCTCCACGGTCAGCCCGACGCGGGTGGCCGGACGCAGCCGGCGCAGCTCGATGAGCCACTTGGGCATCAGGTGCTCGGCGATGGTCAGGCTGGCGGCCACGGCCAGCCGCTCGTCGGCGTGGGTGCGCAGCGCCGCGGCACCCTCCACCAGCGCCTCGGCCTGCTCCAGGACCCGGCGGGCCCAGTCGGTGACGACGGCGCCGTCACCGGTCAGCCGGGAGCCGGAGGTGGTGCGCTCCAGCAGCTTGAGCCCGAGCCGGCGCTCCAGGGTGGCCATCCGCGCCGAGGCCGAGGGCTGGCTGATGCCGACGCGCGCGGCCGCCTTGCCGAGGGAGCCGGTGTCGGCGACGGCCACCAGCAGCTGGAGCGCGTCCAGATCCGGGAGTCGGGTCATAGAGACAGCCTATGAGGTCTTCGGCGATCAGCGGCTACCGGGCCCGCTCGGGGGCGACCAGGGTTGATGACATGGGGAGAAGCTGGATTGCGGGCCTGGCGCTGACGGCCGGGGCAGTGGTGGTCGCCTGGTTCGCGAACCGGATGTGGCCGACACTGTCGCCGCTGACCGCCGCGGTGGTCTTGGGGGTCCTGGCGGCGAACCTGCTGCCGGCTCCGGCGATGGCCGCGGCGCGGCCGGGGCTGCAGATCGCGGCGAAGCGGGTGATGCGGCTCGGGATCGTGCTGCTGGGGCTCCAGCTGGCGCTCGGGGACGTGCTGAAGCTGGGCTGGCAGACGCTGGCGCTGGTGGTCGCGGTCGTGTTCGCGACGTTCTTCGGCACCCAGTGGCTGGGCCGCCGCATGGGCCTGCCGGGGCGGCAGCCGCTGCTGATCGCGACCGGCTTCGCGATCTGCGGGGCCAGCGCGGTGGCGGCGATGGAGGGCGTGACCCGGCGGCCCGGCGAGTCCGAGGACGACCCGGACCCGGTGGTGGCGGTCGCGCTGGTGACGCTGTGCGGATCGCTGGCGATCCTGGTGCTGCCGCTGCTGCGCGGACCGCTGGGGCTGCACGACCCCGCGATGTTCGGGCACTGGGTGGGCGCCTCGGTGCACGACGTGGGGCAGGTGGTCGCGACCGCGGGCTCCGGCGGGGCGGTGGCGGTGAACGGCGCGGTCGTGGTGAAGCTGATGCGGGTGGCGATGCTGGCGCCGATGGTGGCCGGGACGGCGGTGGCTTGGCGGCGGCGAGCGGCTGCGGCGCCGGTCGAGATGGTCGCGGCGCCGGTGCGCGTGCCGGTCGGAGTAGGTGCCGGCGCCTACACCCATGAGGAAATCGAGACTGCGCAGCCGAGCAGCGAACCTCCGGTACAGGCCCCCAAACACCCCCCGATCGTCCCCCTCTTCGTCGCCGGCTTCCTGGCGATGATCGCGATCCGCACCGCCGGCGTCCTCCCGGCCTCCACCCTCGGCGCCGCCAAGCAGCTCCAGGACCTCCTCCTGGCTGGCGGGATGTTCGGCCTGGGCACCGGCGTCCGGCTCCGTGAGCTGGCCCGGACCGGTGCGAAGCCGCTCGCTTTGGGCCTGGCCTCCTGGGCCCTGATCGCCTCAGCGGCCTATATCGGAGTTCGGCTCACTTCCTGACCACTAAAATCACAGGATGCGCATCGCTAGATTCTCCATCGACGACGAGGTGAAGTTCGGGCTCGTGGAGGGCGAGGGCGAGCAGCCCGAGTCCCTGGAGGTGGCCGAGATCCTGGGCCACCCGTTCGGCCCGGTCCAGGTCACCCAACGGCGCTGGCCCCTGTCCCGGGTGCGGCTGCTCGCGCCGGTGCTCCCGTCGAAGGTGATCGGCATCGGGCGCAACTACGCCGAGCACGCCGCGGAGCTCGGCAACGAGGCGCCCGGCAAGAACGACCCCGCCGTGGTGTTCCTCAAGCCCTCCACCTCCGTGATCGGCCCGTCCGACGCCATCCAGTACCCGCTCGGCGTGTCCTTCGACGTGCAGCACGAGGCGGAGCTGGCAGTGGTGATCGGGCGCATGTGCCGGCAGGTGCCGGTCGCGCGGGTGCCCGAGGTGGTGCTGGGCTACACCTGCGGCAACGACGTCACCGCGCGCGACCTGCAGCGTGCGGAGAACCAGTGGGGCCGGGCCAAGGGCTTCGACACGTTCTGCCCCCTGGGCCCGTGGATCGAGACCGAGCTGGACCCGGCGGACCTGGCGATCACCTGCACGGTGGACGGCGAGCTGCGGCAGGCCGGGCGCACCGCGCAGATGACCCGGTCGGTCGCCGACCTGGTCTCCTACGTCTCCGAGGCGATGACCCTGCTGCCCGGCGACGTGATCCTCACCGGGACCCCGGCCGGGGTCGGGCCGATCGTGGTGGGGCAGCAGGTGTCGGTCGGCATCGAAGGCATTGGCAACTTGACGAACCGGGTGGTGGCTCGTGACTGATATCGCAACGAACGTTCCCAATACGGACAAGCCCGTACGTGTCCGTTTCCCTCCGTCGCCCACGGGCGACCCGCACGTCGGCATGGTCCGCTCGGCGCTGTTCAACTACGCCTTCGCGCGGCACTACGGCGGCACCTTCGTCTTCCGCATCGAGGACACGGACGCCGCGCGCAACACCGAGGAGTCCTACAACGCGCTCCTGGCGACCATGCGCTGGATGGGCTTCGAGTGGGACGAGGGCCCGGAGGTCGGCGGAGCCTACGGCCCCTACCGGCAGTCCGAGCGCATGGACATCTACGCCGACATCGCCGGCAAGCTCCTCGAGGGCGGCCACGCCTACCGCTGCTACTGCACGCAGGAGGAACTGGACGCGGTCAACGAGAAGGCCAAGGCCGAGAAGCGCGCCCCGGGCTACGCCGGCACCTGCCGCAACCTCACGCCCGAGCAGATCGCGGCGCACGAGGCCGCCGGCCGCACCAGCGTGCTGCGCTTCCGCATGCCGGAGGGCACGCTGACCTGGAACGACCTGGTCCGCGGCGAGATCTCCTTCGACACCGCGAACGTCCCGGACTACGTCCTGGTCCGGGCCGACGGCTCGCCGCTGTACACGCTGGTGAACCCGGTCGACGACGCGCTGATGCGGATCACGCACGTGCTGCGCGGCGAGGACCTGCTCTCCAGCACCCCGCGCCAGCTGCCGCTGCACGCCGCGCTGATCGAGCTGGGGCTGTCGGAGACGGTGCCGGTGTTCGGGCACTTGCCCTACGTCATGGGCGAGGGCAACAAGAAGCTGTCGAAGCGGGACCCGGAGGCCTCGTTCTCCTTCTACGTGAAGGAGGGCTACCTGCCCGAGGGCCTGCTGAACTACCTGGCGCTGCTGGGCTGGTCGCCGGGCGGGGACAAGGAGTTCTTCTCCCCCGCCGAGATGTACGCGGCCTTCGACGGCACGCGCATCAACGCCAACGCCGCGCGCTTCGACCTGAAGAAGTGCCAGGCCATCAACGGCGACCACGTGCGCGCGCTGGCGCCGGAGGACCTGGCCCGGCGCATCGTGCCGTTCCTGGCCGAGCAGGGCCTGGTCTCCGACCCGCCGAGCCCGGAGCAGGCCGCGACGCTGGCCGCCGCGGTGCCGCTGATCCAGGAGCGGATGGTGGTGCTGCGCGAGTCGGTGGACATGATCGGGTTCCTGTTCGTGCCCGAGCACGCCTTCACCGTGGACCCGGCGGACGCCGCCAAGGCCCTCGGCGAGGACGCCAAGCCGGTCCTGCAGGCAGCCGCCAAGGCCCTGGAGGCGCTGCCGGAGTGGACGACCGCCGCC
Organism: Catenulispora sp. GP43; assembly: GCF_041260665.1. Taxonomy (NCBI): domain Bacteria; kingdom Bacillati; phylum Actinomycetota; class Actinomycetes; order Catenulisporales; family Catenulisporaceae; genus Catenulispora; species Catenulispora sp. GP43. The sequence goes on from NZ_JBGCCT010000035.1 coordinate 22,921, forward strand.
ATCGACGCCGCGCTGCGCGAGAGCCTGATCGAGGGCCTCGGACTGAAGCCGAAGAACGCGTTCACGCCGGTCCGGGTCGCGGTGACCGGCCGCCGCATCTCGCCGCCGCTGTTCGAGTCGATCGAACTGCTCGGACGGGAGCGGACGCTGCGCCGGCTGGACGCCGCACTGGGCGCGTGAGACGGCCCTGAGCTGTAGCGGGAGGTCTGTTCTAAAGACGTTTTGGCCTTAGGGCGGGCCTCCCGTATAGTTATCGACGCAACGCCGCACGGCAAGATCAAGGCCGGGTGGACGTTGGGGTATGGTGTAATTGGCAACACGGCTGATTCTGGTTCAGTTGTTCTAGGTTCGAGTCCTGGTACCCCAGCTTGGTTTTGACAAGGGCCGGAAGCCTCAACAGGTTTCCGGCCCTTTGTCTTTTCTGGGCTCGGTGGGGACGCATTGGGGACGGCTGGGCAAGCATTGGGCAGGGCGGCCCTGGCGCGTTCGGCTGAAGCCTGTCGCACACGTCACCACTCCGCGTACGCTGAGGGCATGACTGAGCCCAGCAACGCCGACGTCCTCGCCGCCGTTCAAGCTCTCGCGGCCGACGTCGCTTCACTCAGAGCCGATTTCTCGCAACACCGGGCCGAGACCCAACACAGCTTTGACCAGGTGCGCGCTGACATCGCCACGGTGCGAGCCGACGTGTCGCAGGTTCGGGCAGACATCGCCGGGGTCAAAGCGGATACGGCGTATACCGAGCGGTACATCGGAGACCTTCAAACCGCCGTTCGCGGACACGTCACAGACCCGAACGCTCACCGGCCGGCTGCCTAGCCCTAGAGCAGGGTGAACGCCCCGGCAACGCTGTAGATGCCCATACTCAGCCCGACCGCCCTGGTCGGGCTTTTTGTGTCGGCGGTCAAGGCCGATTCCACGTTTCGCCGACGCTTCCAACGCTAGGGCTAGGCTTGATGAGCCGAGAAGCACCCTGCGATATCGGCGCAATACTTCTGCGGAACACAGGAGGTTGGTTCCAATATGGCGACGTCGACGGAGCGGATTGCTTCCGTACTTGAGCGGCGGATTGAGGACGGTTCGTACCTTCCTGGCAGGCTTGCCCCGTCGACCATGGACGTTTGCTCTGAGTTCGGCGTTTCCCCTGGAACGGCTCAGCGGGCACTCAAGCTGCTCGATGCCCGTGGCCTGACCACCGGAGGCGGTCAGGGCCGCCAGCGCCGCATCGTGGACCGCAAAGACTCCGCCACCCCTGTCGAGCCCATCGACTACATTCGCTCTGCTCTTGCAGACGGGACGATTCGCCCAGGGTCGCCGCTGCCGTCTGAAAATCAGATTATGGCCGCTACGGGATTCTCTCGTTATGCCGTACGCGAAGCCCTAGCCGTTCTGGAACGGTCAGGGGAAGTTGTAAATCGGCCCGGCCGTCGCCGGCAGGCAGCGGGCAAGCCTGCCTCAGCGGACGCACGTTACGAAGAGGTCGTGATGGCGATTCGCGACGACATAGACGAAGGGCGCCTCAAACGAGGCGCCCAGCTCCAGAGCGAGTCGCAGCTATGCGAGAGGTTTGATATGAGCCGAGTCACCATCCGGCGCGCACTTGCCGAGTTGGAGGGGGCAGGTGTGGTCTTGAAGAACGACAAGGGAAGGCGCGTTGTCGCATGACGATCGGTCTACTCCGATCGCCGCCATTCGCCCTCAAGGATTACATGCGTAATCGAGTCTCGCCACGCACCATGCGTGAAGACGTGATCTCGAATACGCCCCTCTTCCACCATTCCGTTTCGACTCATAACGGCTGCCGACGCAGTGTTCTTTGGTGAGCGCGCGCCCCAAATTCGGTGCAGCCCAAGCACGTCAAAACCTAGGCGGAGCAAGAGGCGTACCGTCTCAGTGCCATAGCTGCGGCCCCAGGCCGAAGGGTTCAGGGCAAACCCGATCTGCCCAGCTCGATGCGGTTCAACCGCGAGCCGTGCATATCCCATCAGCTCGGCATTGCCCTCCAGCGTGACGGCAAGAGCGTAAACAGTTCGAGGTTCGCGATTAGCGTCCGCGATTCCCCCTAAAACGATGCCGGCGACTGCCTCACGGTCGCGAGGTTCAAACGAAAGATGCTCTGTCGCCTGCTCGCTGCCGTAGATGGCATGAAGAGCTTCGGCGTCGTCCTCACGCAACTCCCGGAGTGCCAACTGCTGGCCTTCGATCGAGATCGGGTTCATGGCTTGACCATAAGACTTTCTCCTCGTTCAAGGTAGAGGTCTGATCTAGCAGGGATGTGAGCAGCCGTCTCGCGACAGCATCGTTTTGACGAAGGATGGCCGAGTTTCGGCCGGGCACGATGAATGAGGCCACAGAACCGGCACTTGTATACGGCCCGAGCGCATAGCGACTGGGATGCTTTTGCCCACCCGCCAAAATCATCTTCCCGTCTGACGGTTCAACCATCAGCGGTCCACGATCGTATGTCTCGGTTTCCCCGCTGAGTGACTGCTCAACGGCCTCTCCACGGCTATAGAGAGCACGCAAGAGTGGATCCATCGTGCGTTTGACCGTTGCGCCGGGCAGCCGTGCTTCGACAACGGTCCGCGCTTCAAACGTTTCTGGACTACTTGCGCTGCCAGCCCGAAAAAGCCCTGGCGCGTCATCCTCCTCAACCCACATGCCAGCACCCAGGAACCTGACTATGCCCGCCTCAGAGAGTGCGACAAGTTGGCGAAGACGATCGGGTGGCGGACCAGAGCCCGTTTCTTTCGCAAGGCTTGTTAGGTGACCATCGATCTCGTAACGCACGTCACGCGGCTTTAGACGCGACAGGCAGGCCGGCAGCGTCAGCTGTTCGAGCACCGACTCAACTGCATGGACAACGCCCATATCAGCGCTATACGTGGCGTCCAGCCGACGCTCTAGATCAGCCTCGACGTAGGCCCGCACTCGCCGTTGGAGTACGTCGGGGTTGTAACTCGCAGGTCCCAGTGGGCTTGTCGCGTAGTCGAAATCGAAGCGGTCACGTGGGTTGGGTACTGCTTCCGCGATCAAACAATCCATGTCCTCCGTCGCCCACTGTAGAGGCGCGAAGCGCTCTTCGAACTCCTCAAGCGTGATTGAGCATCGCTCCGGATGATGGCGCAAAAGCTCGTGATAGTAAGCCCACGCAATCTCTTTGCGAACTAGGGGATCAATATCACGTGCGTAATCACTCATCGTGCTGACTGCTGCCAATCGATTCGCATTTACGAACCGAGGCAAGATTGCCCTGTCGCCCGTCAGCCGGTAGTTGGGCTTGCAGTGGTGTGGCACTCCCCGCCGCGAGCCCGCCACGATGAACGGTTCTTCCCCGGAGGGAACATAGGTTAGGCGGCCATCCGGCCGCTTTTCGTAGCGCCCGCCCCGGCCCTCCGTCAGCATCGCCGTGAAGTCGACGAAAGCTAGGCCAAGACCGCGCATGACGACGGTTTCACCGGGTTGAATACCCGCAAGGTCTACATCAGCCGAGTATGCGGGAGGGATGTATAGAAGCCCGTGTTTGGTTGCGAACTGACGGAGGCTTGACTCCCATGGCAAAGGCTCGGCGTCCAAGTGTCCGGTAGCCAAGACCACTGCATCAGTCTCGATGATTTCGCCGGAGGCGAGCGTTACGACCTGGGAACCCGTTTCCGAATCGGAAACGTCGGTTACCTTGTCCTGCACTACACGTAGGGTCACGGCCGCCGGTAGCCGGCGCCGTATTTCTTCGAACGTCCACGTGAGGTAGCAGCTCACAAGGCGTCGGCTCGCGAAGGACCATTCGCCGAGCGCTGCGACCTCCCTGGCGAGATCGGCGTCTTTGGGGCCGTCGCATTGGCCGCGCCGCACGAGGTCTGCCCACTCAGGCATCGACGGCCCTGGTATCACTGGTCCGTCGCAGGTCACGCTGTCATCGGTGAACATGGTGAGGTTGCCAGCGATCGAGTTGGCTTGTAGTACAGAGGGCTGGTCGTACCTCCACACCCGTCCGGGGCCAGGGGCGAACGGGTCGATGAGATAGAGGTCGAGTGGCCTGCCGGAAAACAGCAGTGGCGCGTTTGCGCCGATACGTTCGACGAGACTGACGCCACGCGTGCTGGCGCCGACAACGGCGATTGAGGCACTACCCTCTCGGTGCAAGCCAACCCCCACTCTTGAGTTGATCCGGGCACGGCAGAACACCAACTGCGACCTAGCCTAGGACACAGGTTAGGCGGTCAGTGGAACGTGAGTTGAGAACTTCGCAGGTCAGCGAGGCAGAGGGACAACAGCGGGGGTCTGGCAGAAGCCCTCAATCTGCTCACGAACCTCACTTGCGGCAGCAGTCTGCCGATATGGGGCGGTGCGAAGTGCGTCGTGGACGTGCATCATGCTCGTTCGTATGCCGTTGATTCGCTGTGCTGCGGGAAGTTCAAACACTGGACCCAGTGCCTCGACGGCTCCCTCTAGCTCACCTTGGGCCAGACGTCCGAGCGCCAGATCTGTCCGAGTTCCGGCCTCATCGCTGAAGCTGCGGATCGCTGAAGGCGCCTCTTCGTAGGTGCGGAGGGCCAGTTCCGCCGCCGTCTCAATGTCGGCCTCGCCCGGAGGTAGCCACACCATCGCGTCGGCCGCGTAGTAGAGCTGCCGAGGGCGCGTGAAGGTGAGGATTCCGCCGTACTGGTCGAGGTCATCTGGCAGCATCAAGTTCCACCCGTCTTCTGCCTTCCGCAGCGCGGCACGGGTACCTTCGGCGTCGCCCAGCGCGGCGGATGCGCGAGCCTCAAGCGCCGAAAGCCAGATTCGCCCTGTGCCAGCCGTCCGGTTCGCGAACGGAAGGCCCTGACGTGCGTACTTCCGAGCGGTCTGATGCTGGCCAGCCCAGTAGGCGACCATCGACTGAAGACCCCGGATCCACCCCTGCATACCGTCGTGCGCTGCGTTCTCTGCACAGATCACGGCGGTGCGCGCATGGGTCATGGCCGAACGGGGGTCTCCGAGGTCATGGCTTGCTTTTGCAAGCATCCCGGTGCTGATCGCCGCCAGTAGATAGAGATCCTTTGCCTGGTCCGGACGCTGGCGACCTTCCAACAGTTGGAACGTCTGATCCTGCGCGGAGATCAGATCTCCCAGGATCGATCCGAGCGGCCTTTGGGTGTAGGCCGTGGCGAGGCGTTGAAGTTCGAACTGGACGTTCTCGATCGTGCTGCTATCCACGTCGCTGGACTCGGCGAAGTCTCCGAAGCGTTCCGCCCTATGCGCTGCCATTTCTAGCTGGCCCTTCAACCTTAGGCCCGGCGGCTGCCGCGTCGCTCTAGCTTCTCGACCGAGAAGGATCAGACCACTGTCACCCGACGTGGAGAGCGAAGCGCCGGCAGGCGCCTTGCCGAACAGCTCTTCAGCCGGATGGCCGAAGAGGCGTTCGAGAACACGGCACTGATCAGGCTGTGGAAGTGTCTTCACCCTGCCCGACGTCCAGTTGCGAAAGGTCCGCTCGGCAACGGTCAAGGTGCCTATGCGGGGATCCCGTTCCTCCGCCGCCAGGTCGCGAGCCGCTTGCTCAAACTGGCTTTGGAAGCCCTCGAAGACCCAACGGCGCTGAGTCACGAGGGCTTTGAACAGGTTGCCTTCCATGGCCGCTCCAGACGCTATGTCTCGACAAGCTCAGCGTTGCGCGTGGCGGTTCGCTCTAACAGGTCTGGCGCCGACGTTGCACCCGCGATGCACCGAGAGTGCACCCGAAGGATGCACCCACGCTGCGCTCGCACGACATGACGCAGGCACCCGCGCTGATCGCATCATCGAATCAGCACCTCACCGAGGGTAGCGCGATCGCAGGGTTTTAAGAATCTTCGTTCGCGCTTGACGTCAGTCCACAGCGATGCTTGTATTGCTGATGTCGGACCTCATCAATACAGATTAAGGAACGGCGCGACAACTCAACAGAGAACCTGCCTGAGGTTCGGTGTACCGGCCACGAAACACGAGGTGGCCGCAGCATCGCCGGACTGTCTGTAAGGCGAACCGCACCGCAGATTCCTGCGCTGCCTGCTCGTCACGACCAAACCAACCAACCCGTGACGGCCGGAGAACACAGGACCCTGCCAAGCCGAAGGGAACGCACCTGATGCCGAAGAACACCGCGCCCGTCCTGCTGGTCAGCAGCCTGCCCGCGAACATGGTCGACTTCACCCGGCGTCTGCCGATGATCGTGTGTCCGGGATGCGGATCATGGGTGACCCTGTCGGGCAGCCACTTGCCGGTCCACCGCGGCGACAACCGCCCGGACGCCCCGCGCGACCACACCGGGCCGCGTCGCCCCCGGTGCACGGCTTCCGGCCGTGCCGTCCGCATGGACACCACTGCGGCCGAGGTCGGCGCCCGGCTGTTCCGTGACGAGTACGACGGCCGGAACCGGCACCGGACGCGCACCGCGCACCCGATGGCCCCGGCCCCCCTGCCGCCGGTGCACCACATGGCCATGGCTCGCTAGCCACCTTCTGCACTGCAACGCGTCAGCCCGGCCGGGTTCGCCCCGGCCGGGCTGACGCGTCTGTCTGTCACTGCTCACCCTGCCATGGAGGTCCGATGGATCCCTATCCGACTCACCCGCGCGGCCTCCCGGCCGATGCCTTCGACAATCCCAACCTTGACGTGGTCACCAGGTTCGACGAGCACGGCCGTCCGTTCCTGACCACAGTGCCGGTGCCCGAGCGGGCGCCGGTGGTGGTGCCGCGGCGGCCGACCGCCGAACCGGCCGGGCCGGCTCCGGTGGTCGTCTACACGCCGGGGCTGCCCGACTACGGCCCGCCGGCCGCGCCGAGCACTTACAACCCGGTGCGCGACCCGATCGTGATGCGCTTGCTTGCTGGCGCGGTTGCGGTCGGGACCGGCTCGATTGCGCTGAGCTTCGCCCTGGCGGCACTGGCCGCCGCGGAGATGGCCCTCGGGTTGCTACTCGGCGTTCTCCTCCTGATCTGGCTGCTGACCAGCGGCAAGGGATCGGGCGGCAAGTCCATTAACAACATCACGATTCACAACACGAACAAGTCGCGCCGCTGGCGCTGACCCCCACGAATGCTCACCCGGCCGGGCGCACCACCGCGCGCAGGGCCGGTCTTGTCCCCGCACACTGGCCTACCTGAAAGGCGTGATTCGCATGGCGTTCGACGTCACCGGCGCCCTGATCACGGGCGTGATCCTCTTCCTGATGCTGCGCAAGCGCTCCGGCGTGGGCTGGTTCGTGTTCGTCGGTGCCCTGTTCGGATTCTTCCTCGCCGGGACCGGCGTGCACGGCGCGGTCCATGACGGCCTGCACGGCGCCGTGCTCGACGCCATCGACTACATCAAGAACCACGTGCGCTGACCCCGTCGCCCCGGCCCTTTGGCCGGGGCTTTTCGGGTGTGAGCGCCGGTCACCAGTGACCAGGCCACAACCCATGTTGAGGAGTCCGGCCCATGAGCAACACGCAGATTTACACGGTGTCGTGCCGTCGCTGCGACACCTCGCAGCGCGTTCCCGGTTGGGAGTCGGCCGCGGAGTTGGCCCAGCGGCACGCCGACAACGGTTGCCCCGTGAACATCCGCCGCCTGTGGCTCCGCACGTGCGCGCCGGTGCCGGCCGCGGCCTGATCGCAGCACCTTCCGAAAGCCACGCCCCGGCCCTTGGCCGGGGCTTTTCGGGTGTCAGCACACCTCACCCGACGGGAGACCCCATGGACACCAACACCCCCGAGACCACCCCGGAAACGGCCCGCCTGACCGCGGACGTCGTGCTGCTCAGCCTGGACACCAACGGGATATGGCGCGTGCTGGTCATCCGACGCGGCCACGCCCCCTACGCGGGGCACTGGGCACTGCCCGGCGGGCACGTCGACGGCGGCGAGCAGACCCACATGGCAGCCTTCCGCGAGCTGCGGGAGGAAACCGGCATCGAGGCGCCCGGCCTGACGTACGTCGGGGTGTATGCCGCGCCCGATCGTGACCCGCGCGGCCGGTACGTCGATTTCGCGTACACCCAGATTGTGGACGGGATGCCGGCCCCGGCTGCCGGCGACGACGCCACCGAGGCGCGATGGATGCCGGTCGCTGACGCGCTGGACCCGGCCGCTCAGATCGCCTTCGACCACGAGCGGATCATCGTCGATGCGCTGCACACGCTGCGCCTTTCCAGCACCGGACTGCGCCACACGCAGTGATCGGCTCGACTCGCGCCCCGGCCTTCGGCCGGGGCTTTTCGGGTGTCGGCACGTGCCGGCCTTGACTCTTCGAGGTGATCGCCGTGAGCCCCAGGACCTACCGCAGCGCTCAGTACTACTACGTCCCCGACACGCGCCCGACTGGACCGGCACAGATGCGCACCGAGGACCCGAAGCGGCCCGGCGGGCAGGATGCCGGCACCCCGCGCCGGAGCACCCGCCGGCCCTCCGGCAAAGCCCCCAACCGGTAGCCCTCCGGCTCTCGCCCCGGCTCATCGACCGGGGCTTTCCGGGTGTCAGCACCCTTCAATCTGGACGGAGCACACATCACATGGCCAAGTTCGAGACGACAAGCCGCGACGGTGACGGGTACGACCCGCAGCGCTACGCCCGCCTTATCCGCCCGGCCCGGCAGCCCTCGCAGTCCGAACAGCAGGAACAGCGGGAACGGCGGGAACTGACGCGGGAAAAGCTGATCGCGTTGATCGACGAATTCCTGTACGGCGATGACTGAGCCACCCTGGCCCCGGCCCATCGGCCGGGGCTTTTCGGGTGTCAGCGTCCGAACGCAAGGAGGTTTCAGCCATGGCCACCAACCCTCCGTTCAAGCCGCAGCTCGACCCCGCACCGCTTCACAACTGCGGCACCTTGTACCGGGCCGGCGTCATCACCCGCGGCTGCCCCGGCTGCCGACAGCGCAGCGGCAACGCCCGACTGGCTTGACCACATCCCCCGTTGCCCCGGCCCTTTGGCCGGGGCTTTCGGGTGTCCGCACCATCCGGCCCGCTTCGAAGGGATTCGATGATGACCCGATTTCGCACCGTCCGCCGGCACCGCAGACGGCCCGCGCCGCTGGCCGAGGTCGCTGTGTACGACCATGTTGCCGCCGCGCTCCGGCAGCGCACGCCCGGCGCTCCGCCGGTCGTGATGGTGCTGGACGAGGTGGCCGCGCTGCACGACGCGGCCCGCGACAAGCACCTCGCAGTGGCCGAGTCCCTGATCGCCGCGTTGCTGGCCAAGGGCTACAAGCGCTGATGCCGCGTATCTCGTCGCGGTTCTTGGACCCGGCCGGGGCCGTGCATGGCCTTCCCACCTACCCGTGGCGGTGCGCCCCGGAGGGTCTTGCCACCCGGCGGCAGCTCACCGCGGCCGGTCTTCGGCCCGGCGGGGCCGCGCCGGTGGCGCAACTGATGTGGCCGCGGCGCGGCGACGAGGTGGGCTTTGCCTTGTTGTACGACGTCGCCGCGGCGGTGCCGAAACGGGCACCGACCCCCGGCAACCTCAAGGCCGTCGCCGCGATGCTCGCGGCCCGCTCCACCTGCCGAGTCTGCGGCATCGTCTACGGGTTCTGCCTCCCGGCAGGCCGTACCTGTTGGCGCTGCGAGAGCCGCGGAGCCTCCGCTACGGCTGCGTGACCCTCTGTTCTGTCCCTTCCGGCCCGTCGCATGCCGCGGCGGGCCTTCCCGACCGCTTTTAAGGATGCTGCGATGTCTTCTCCCGACCTGTACGACGCCAACCAGCCCAGTGGCGGGCTGACCATCGACACCACCGGCGGGCCGGTCGACATGGTCGCGGTGCTGCGGCACATCAGCGGCGAGACCGGCATCGACCTGACCGCGGCCGAAACCGCGGTCGCGCGCACCCTGGACCCCAGCTACTACCGCTACAGCGCCCGGTCCTTCACTCGCGCCGCAGCCTATGAGCGGCTGGCCCGCACTCTGTACGACGTGGCCTGACCCCCGCCTGGTGCGCGGTGCTGTTGGAAGAGGTCTACGAAGCACTCGCAGAGGTAGACCCGGCCGCGCTGCGTGCCGAGCTGGTACAGGTTGCGGCGGTCGCGGCGGCATGGGTCGAGGACATCGACTCGCGCGGCCGGTAAGCGGTACCTGCGCGGATCCACCCTGGCCCCGGCCCGTTGGCCGGGGCGTTTTAGGTGTCAACGCCTAACTGCTCTGCCAGCTCCTAGCCGTCAGTCGTGTTCGACGTTGACCGTTTGAATCACGAGTGCAGCGGCGCTGAAGACGATGAGTCCAAAGAGCGTGCCAACGGTCACTGGCCCGAAGAAGTCTCGAACCCACTTCTTCTCTGTGCCGAGTACCAGGCTCAGGAAGGCGGCAGCCTCGCCTGAGCCGAAGAGAAGCGCCATTCCCAATGCCCCGGCTTTCTGCATGCCGTAGCGGCGGGTGATCTTCTTCTCGGATTCCGGCATCTTCAGTGATTGAAAGGTCCTGACAATCTGGTCAAAGCTGGCCCGGTTCCTCATCTCAAGAAGGGCCTCTTCCATGGCTGCCCGATCACCAGCCTGGGACATCTCGACGATCCGATTCGTTATCTCCTGCACCTTCTGGGGCGACTCCTCCAAGAACGAGGCCATCCCCTTCATTACTTCCTCATGCCTGGCTCGCTCCTTCCGAGTTTCGCCAAGGTTGAATCGAATCGCGACGACGACCGCGACCACGAGCAAGGGGAACACCCCTGCGGCGGCTGCATAAAAGGTTTCGCTGAGGTCCACGGCCGCAAGTGTTCCAGTCTCCTTCGCCAGAACGCCAGACACCCGCCCCGGCCCCTTGGCCGGGGCTTTTCGGGTGTCAGCACCCGCATCCCATGCCGTAGCGGGGTGGATCCCCAGCGCTCGAATCGCTGGGGATCCGCCCCGATTGTCCCGCTGACCCTCTGCGATTCCAAGGATGTGATCTCTGATGCATGCCGTCGACCACCCGGGGGCTCCCGCGCCCCCGGTCCCCATCACGGCCGCTGCGGATGCCGCTGCCGCGTCGCCGGTGCCGGCTATCGTCGGCCTGCTCAAGGCTGCGGTGACCGCGGTGGGCGTGGCGGTCGGTGCGCTGGGCCTGTTGGGGTTCGTGAACTCCTTTCACCGCGTGGACGCCACGGCGCAACCCTCGTTTCACGGCCTGGCCTGGACGGTGCCGACCGGTATCGACTTGGGCATCTTCGTGTTCTCGGCGCTGGACATCGTGTTGGCGATCCTGCACATGCGGATCGTGTGGTTGCGGCTGATCCCGTGGGCGCTGACCGCGGTCACGATTCAGCTGAACATCGCCAACCAGCCGGGACAGCCTCCGCTGTCGGCGTTCGACAAGCTGGCGCACGGCGTGTTGCCGGCGATGTGGGCGCTGTCGGTCGAGGTCGGCGCGCACGTGGTCCGCAAGCGCGCCCGGCTGACCTCCGACAAGCGCATGGACCGTGTGCGCCTGTCGCGGTGGGTGCTGGCGCCGGTGCCGACGCTGGGTCTGTGGCGCCGGATGGTGCTGTGGGAGGAGCGTTCCTATCCCGCCGCGCTGGCCCGGGAGCGAACCCGCGTCCTGGCCAAGACCGACATGCAGGACCGCTACGGGCGCATGTGGCGCTTCACCGCGCCGCGCCGTGAGCGCGCCCTGTACCGGCTCGGCGAACTCACCCCGACCGCCCGACCCGCGGACACCAACCCGGACACCGTGTCCGGCGCGCGTCCGAACGGCACGGACACCAACCCGGACATCCCGGCGGACGCCGTGTCCGCGGACATGTCCGGACGCGCGGACACCGCGGCGGACACGAACCCGGACATCGTGTCCGGCGCGCGTCCGGACACCGAGCGGACATCGCGGCGGACGCGGGGGGCGGACACCGCGGCCAAGGTTGCCCGGCTGGTCGCCAAGCATCCGGACATGCCCACCGTCGATATCGCCCGGAAGGTGGGCGTGACCGATCGCACGGTTCGCCGGCACCTGGACAAGCTCACCGCGAACCCCGCCGCGCCGGTCGAGCACGTCAACGGCCACGACATCGGCGCCGCTGCGCACGCCTGACCCCGCTTTCCGGCTGCTGCCCCTGGTTCTTCACGCCTGCCGTGAAGGGCCGGGGAGAGCCACCGGCGGCACCCTGCCCGGCTCGTTTACACACCCCTTCGTCCCTGTTCCCCGTCGTCTTGCAAAGGAGTACCGATGACGACACAGACCCTGTTCCCCGACGATGACGACGACGGCGCGGACATCTTCGACTTCCCGCCCCGCGACGCCGGACAACCGCCCGCCGATACCGAGGACAGCGCGGACGGATACGACCCGTTCGACCCGGACGCCGACGACGCGGACGACTTCGACCGCGAATCAGTCGAGGACGACGCGCCGCGGATCGGCGGTCCGGTCGACGTGGTCGAGGACATCCCGACCGTGCGGCCGGACGACACCAGCCGTAGGCCGGTTATCCCGGAGTGGGCCAAGTCCCGGGAGGGCCGGCAGGCGACCTACCGGAATTGGCTGCGCCGGACCAAGTACGCGGTCGCGTTCCACGCGGTGCGGCTGCCGAAGTACACGGCCAAGACCACGGCGTGGTCCGCAGTCGGCGCGGCGCGGCTGGTGCCGCGGCTGCTGTATTGGGCCTCTGCCGAGCGCGGCAACTTCGCGTTGCGGCAGGCCGCGGCCGACACCAACGACCCGAAAACCTGGCTGGCGCTGGACAGCAAGCGCCAGCGTCAGGCGGTCGCGCGCTGGTGGATCCTGGCCTTCGGCACCGGTACCGCGCTGGTTATCGCGTTCATGCTGGCCATGGGCGTGATCCCGGCGTGGTGGGGGTGGGCTGGTCTGGCCGCGGCCCTGCCGGGTTTGGTGCGGGCCGGTCGGCCGGCGGACAAGCGGGTGGTCGACCGGGTCCGGGAGGCCAAGGTGTACCGCAAGCTCACCGCGGAGCTGGTGCGCCGGGCGCTGATGTCCTGCCAGATTTCCGGCATCACCTCGGCGGTCGCCAAGGACCCGCACGCCATCAGTTTCCCGACCGAGATTCACCGTTCCGGCCCTGGTCACATGGCGATCGTGGACCTGCCCTACGGGGTGGAGGCCTCCGACGTCATCGCCCGCCGCGGCCGGTTGGCGTCCGGGATGCGGCTGCCGCTGGACCAGGTGTGGCCCGAGCATGCCGGCGGGCACACCGGCCGTCTGGCGCTGTGGGTCGGGTTCGAGCCGTCGTCGCAGATGAAGCGCCCGCCGTGGCCGCTGGTCGAGCGCGGCGAGGTCGACGTGTTCGCGCCGTTCCCGTTCGCGACCACGCCGCGGCTGGAACCGGTGGCCGGTGAGCTGATGTTCCGCAACTGGCTGTTCGGCGGTCAGCCCGGCTCCGGCAAGACCCGGGCCCTGCGACTGTTGGTGCTGGCCGCGGCGCTGGATGCGCGGGCAGAGATCCGCGGGTATGAGTTGAAGGGTGTCGGCGACTTCGAGGGCACCCGGCCGGTGATGGCCGAGTACGGCAACGGCTTCGATGACGACACGATCGGTGCCGCCGCGGGCATGCTGACCTGGCTGTATGAGGAGTGCGAGCGGCGAAGCAAGCGCATCGCGCACTACCACAAGGCGGGTAAGGCCCCTGAGAACAAGGTCACGCCGGAGTTGGCGGGGCTGAAGGGTTCGGGGCTGCATCCGCTGGTGGTGTTCATCGATGAGGCGCAAGAGCTGTTCGCGCACGCCGAATTCGGCGACGCGGCCGGCAAGGTGGCCGAGAAAGTCATCAAGCTGGGTCGGGCGCTGGGCGTGATCCTGCTGTTGGGGACGCAGATCCCGGACAAGAAGTCCCTGCCGACCGGCATCACCCGCAACATCAATAGTCGGTTCTGCCTGTCGGTGGCCGACCAGACCGCCAACGACATGATTCTGGGTACCTCCGCCTACAAGAACGGTCTGCGCGCCACCGTGTTCAAGCCGGTCGAAGAGGCTGGTTGGGGCGTGCTGGCTGGTTTGGGCAAGGCCGGTTCCCGCTGCTCGTACTACGTCGACGGCGCGGACCTGGACAAGGTCATGGCCCGCGCGATCGCACTGCGCACCGCCGCGGGCACCATGCCCGAGGGCACCGCGGCCCGCGCCGACCGCACGCCGGCCTATGACCTGTTGGCCGATGTGCTGGCGGTGTGGCCGGACAAGGCCGGCAAGGCGTGGAACGAGACCATCGTCACCGCGCTGGCCGCGCTGCGCCCGGAGATCTACGACGGGTGGGAGTCTGCGCAACTCACCGCGGCACTCAAGCCGTTCGGTGTGCCGGTGGTCGACGTCGGCAAGCGGATCAACGGCACGCCCACCACCAAGCGCGGCATCGCCCGCGCTGACATCGCCACCGCGGTCACCGAGCGTGACAGGAAGCGGCGCGCGGCATAGCCGCAAAACCCTGCTATCGCTAGCGGCTCGCCCTGCTAGCGATAGCAGGGCTGCTAGCACCCCATTCCCGTAGTGATCAGGCCGTTCGTAGATAGCGGCCTGACCTGCGGCATGCCCGAAAACAGCCCTTGGAGGCCTCATGAACCCCCCTTCGTTGCCTGCTATCGACGTGATCGGAGCCGTCGCCGTGTTCACACTGTGTAACCTCGGCGTGGCCTGGCTCCGGCCGTTCAAGACCTGCCGTCGCTGCAACGGATACGGCAAAACGGCCCGGCGCTCCGGCCACGGCCGGCCCCGGCCGTGCCGCCGCTGCCACGGCCACGGCGTCCGGCTCCGCTACTCCCGGCGGCTCTTGAACGTCGCCCGCGCCCACTTCCGCAACGCCGACTTGCACCCGGCCGACCGCGGCCCGGTGCTGGCCGACACCGAGCTTGACGCGACCCTCGCTGACGCGCACAGCAAGCACCTCGCTGCCATCACCGCGCGGCTGGACCTGGACGGCGCGTGGCGTTCGGTCATGGCGCGGGTTTCCGCCGGCCGAAACGGGGGCCGGTAATGGCCCGCCGCGTTCGGATCGTCTACCCCGCAGGGCAATTCGTCGTCACCGTCGCGGCCGGCGGCACACCGGAGTTGTTCGGCCCGTTCCCCTCCCGCGACAAGGCATCGGCGTTCGCGCGCAAGGTGTGCCGCGACAGGCGCCGGGATGAGGCCATACCCGCCGTGAGCGTCCAGCCGGTCAAACCCGGCCGGATGTCCGCGGTCCGGCTGTAGCGGGCTGATTCACCATGCCGCCTGCCGCCGGCACCGCCGTGATGCTGGACTGGTCGGACCGGGCGCACTGGTCGCCGCTGGCCCGGCCGTGCCGGCACTGCGGGCGCGTCACCAACCTGCGGGACGACGAGGGCGAGCCGGCACACAAGGTCTGTGCCGAACGCCACGCCGACCCCGCACCCGCACGGCGTGATGCGCCCGCGCCGGAACCCGCCGCGCGGCGGGACGTCGAGCGGGCCGTCGAATGCGTCATCTGCGGCGAGCCGGCAACGGCCGCACCCCGCACGGACGGCGCCTACTGCGCTACCTGCGCGCTGTTCTGACCCGGACTACTGCTCTGGTCGCCGGCACGCCCGCTTCGGGGGGTCGGCGGTTGGGGGAGCTGCCCGGCTCAGGCAAACAGTGGGGCGTCAACCCCACCCACGATCGACAAGGAGGGGAGTTGAAAGCTCCACATCTGCGCATCGTTCCTCGGACCCTGGATGAGGCGAAAGCCTTCGTTCTCAAGCACCACCGTCACCACACGCCGTCAACGGGTCATGTCTTCTCTATCGGCGTGGTCGACGATTCGGGCGCCATCGTGGGTGTGGCGATGATCGGTCGCCCCGTCGCGCGAGCCTTCGACAACCGGTTCACCTTTGAGGTCACGCGCGTCGCAACTGATGGCACCCCAAACGCGTGCTCCGCGCTCTACGCAGCTGCATGGGGCAGCGCCCGCAAACGCGGAATCACACGCATGATCACCTACACCCAAGAGGGTGAAAGCGGTCGCAGCCTTCACGCCGCTGGCTGGCGCCGAGTCGCAGACCGGCCCCCACGTGCAGGCTGGGACGCTCCGTCGCGCCCTCGAACGTCAAAAGGCACCGACAACGTTGGCCGCACCCTCTGGGAGATCACCACTAAGAACGCTGATCCACTCCCGGATCTGCGTGACGAAACCCGTGACGAAACTACGCGCCGCAAGACGACTCGGCGCCGGTGTCCTGAGTGCCGCCGCGCCATATCGGCTCCCTCGACCGGCCGGCCACCCCGGCACTGCTCGCCGGCATGCCGCCAGCGCGCCTATCGACGCCGCAAAACCACCTAGCCGGATTACCACCCTGGTCGCCAGTCTCGCGCAGCTGCCGGCCTGCCTTCCCGGAGTAGACGGCCGGCTCACGACAGAACCCACCCGTAAGCAACGCAAGGAGAAGCCAGCATGACCATCACGACCCCGAACCGCCCCGCCCACCCCGCCGTGCCCCTGTACCGCCAGATCACGGCTCTGATCTGCCGGGCCGTGCTCGCCGGCCAGCTGACGCAGGGTGCCACGCTGCCGACCCGGCCCCGGCTCGCCGAAACGCTGGGGGTCTCCGTGGCCACCGTCGACACCGCACTCGCCGAACTGAGCTTCCTGGGCATCGTCAAAACCTCTGCGGGGCGACCGGCGCGCATCGACCTCCGCCCCAGCAAGACGCCATTGGGAAGCACCCGAATGGAAGTCGCCGGCATGTTCGCAGTCTTCAGCACCGAAGACCTGGCCGGACCTCTCCCGGTCCAGCCCGCAAGCTGATCGCCCCGGCTCCATCGGCCCTCAGCGCCCCCGTGGCGCCCGCTCGCGCGCTGCTAGGTAGCAAACACGCCGAAATCGCGGCAAAGCCTCACAGGAGCTTCCCAGCGCCACGAAGGCGCCTCTTTCTCAGAACCCTGCGACTCCTCCGCTTCGGCGCCCCGGCCACTCTGCCGGGGCGCCGAAGCGGTTTCCGGACGCCTGCCCTGGTCGCCGGTCCCGCCCTGTTGCGGTCCCGGCGTCGAGGGGAGCCGCCCGGCTCGCCCGCACAACCGCACGTTGCCCGCATCATTCACACCCTGTGAAAGGAGTCTCCGATGTCGATCGGTGACACCACCCTGACCGTGGTCGGCAACATCACCAAGGACCCCGACCTGAAGTTCCTGCCCTCCGGCGTCGCGGTGGTGTCATTCACCATCGCCGCATCCCGCCGCGTCTTCGACCGGGACAAGAACGAGTGGCGCGACGGCGACACGCTGTTCATGCGCTGCTCGGCGTGGCGGCACCTCGCCGAGCACATCGGCGACACCCTGACCAAGGGCACCCGCGTCATCGCCTCCGGCCGGCTGTCCCAGCGCGACTGGGAAGACAATAACGGCGTGCAGCGCACCGTCGTGGAACTGAACGTCGAGGAGATCGGCCCGTCGCTGAAGTACGCGACCGCCACCGTCAAGAAGGCCGCGCGTGCCGGGGCGCCGCACCCGGCCGAGGCCTACGCCGGGGCGTCAGCCGGGGCCGGCAACACCGGCGGGTGGGGCGGGGGCGAATGGGGCAGCGCGTCGTCCAAGCCGGGCCCGTGGGACGGCGCCGACGCCCCGTACACCGGCGACGAGCCGCCGTTCTAGGTGCAGGTCAACGGCACTTGCCCTGTTTCAGCAAGGCAACTAAGTGCGTAAGTGCGTACCACAAGCGGTACTGTGAAGCCAGTGAGTGCCGCACTGCGCCGACAACGATGCAGCGCAGCACCCCATGCGCGACAAGACCCCCGGGAATGCTAGTCCCGGGGGTCTTGCGGGTCGGGGCTAGCTAGCCCCCGATCCACTCATCAGCACAATGATCAGCTTGATGAGCTCAATCACCATGCGCGCGGGCCAAGGGGTCGCCCCGGCCCGATCTTTGCTGGTCGTCACGTCATCACCTCCCGTCCGGGGCCGACGCTCGCCCCGCGGGATCGCAAACGTCTGACACCTAAGGTTGGCACCGCAACCGCCAGCAACCCGAGTCTAGGGCTAAGCACCGCCCGCGTTGACGGATCAGTGGCTAATGAACGGGGAGCAAACGCAACTGCATCCCGGTCGTTATGTTTCCCCTAAGTTACGCGGACGATCACCTGAAGCGAATCAGCCGTGGCGGGCAGGTCCGGAGGTCACCGGGTAGGCAACGATGTAGGCCGCTGGCATGTGCGTATCGTGTCGAACCCGGTGTCTGCTCAAGGTGGCCTCCAGCCGGGTGCGGCATCCCCAGTTCTTCAAGGCCTCGCCTTCGATGACAACCGCAGCGCGACGCCGGTCGACCTTGACGATGACCGGAATTTCAAGCCGCGCCGCCTCTGCGGCGATCGCGCGGGCCAGCGGAATCAACGGTTCGGAAGCCACGCATCGACCCTATCGAACGAAAGTTCGATGCGCTCAAGAGGGTAATCCGACCCGGCGAGCCACAACCGAAATCGGTTGGCACGGCAACCCGTCGACAAGCAAGAACGGCGCAGCGCACGGCGGTCGGACGGCCGAGGGCGCGTCAGATGGCGCCTTGCCCCGACGCCCCACACCCCGCACACCACGGCCCGGCCGGTCGACGCCGGCCGGGCCGTGGTGTGCCTGCCCGCACTTCGGCAGAAAGGGCCGATCCGCGATGCAAGACCCCGAGGGGCCCGACCCCTACAACGACGTCCCACCCCCCGACGAACCCAACGCGCCGGCCGTCGCCGAAGAGCCGGGCACGGCCGCGGCTGGTGCGGCGATCCTGCCGCCCGGCCACCGATTCCCCAACGGCTACGAGCTCGACGACGCCGGGATCGTGCTGGTGATCCCGCGCACCGACCGCGACGGCGAGCCGCTCGAACCCAAAATCATCCGGGTTTCCTACGGCCCGATTGCCGTGGTTCAGACATACCACTCGCACGAGGGCGACCAGTGGTTTGACGTGCGCTGGCACGACGGGTTCAAGACCGTAACCCGCCGCGTGGACGGCACCGTATTGCGCTCCGGCCGCGCCCTGGTCCGTGAGCTTGGGGGCGCCGGGATCCCGCTGTTCGAGGGCGACTCCCGCGCTGCTGAGCGCTACCTCGCGGCCTACCTGATGACCAACAAAGGAGCCCTGCACATGGAGACAGTCACCGTCGCCCGACACCTCGGGTGGCAGGAAGACGGCACGTTCGTATCCTGCGACGGCGGTCCGTGGCCGGTTGAGCCCGGCCAGCCCGAACAGCGCCCGATCCTGACCGCCTACCGGCCCTCCGGCACCCTGGCCGGGTGGCAGGAGGCGGTGCGCCGGGTCGAGCGCTACCCGGTGGTGCGTGCCGCACTCGCCGCGGCGTTCGCGCCGGTGCTACTCAAGACTCTGCGGCTGCGATCGGCGACGCTGGACATCTCCGGCCGCTCCACCCGCGGCAAGTCCACCGCCGCGGCGCTGGCGCTGTCGGCATGGGCCGACCCGTCCAGCGACGCTCAGGGCATGGGCACCTGGAAATCCGGGATCATCATGATTGAGAAGCGTCTCAACCTGGTCCGGGGCCTGCCAACCGTGCTGGATGAAACCCGCGTGGTCAAGTCCCCGGACATCGTCGACCAGGTGCTGTATCAGGTCTCCATGGACCAGGGCGCCGCGCGCGGCGGGGGCTGGGCCTCCATGCTGCCGTGGTCCACCATCCTGATCAGCACCGGGGAACAGCCCGCGCTGTCGTTCACCTCCCACGAGGGCGCCGCGGCCCGGGTCATGTCGCTGCGCCGAGCACCGTTCGGCACCGGCGGGCCGGCATCGGCCGCGGACGCCATGGCGGTCACCGATGCGATCGGCCGGCACTTCGGCACCGCCGGCCCGGCGTTCGCCGCCAAGGTGGCGGGCAAGCTGGCCGAGTCGGACGGCGCGGCATGGATCCGCAAGCGCTACGGCGACCTGGTCGAGCGCCACGCTGCCGCGGCAGACAACGACGTGGCCAAGCGCCGTGCCCCCTGGGTGGCCGCGCTGCACCTCGCCTCGCAGCTCGCCTACGAGTGGGACATCGTGCCGCTCCCGGCTCTCGCGCTGGAGGTCTGGGCCGACCTGCTCAGCGAGGAATCCGCGCGGGAGGACCGCGGCGGGATGGCGCTGGAAGTCGTGCGTTCCCTGATCGGATCCCAGGGCCACCGACTTCAGCCCCTCGGCGCGAACGTCAAGGGCGGGCCGACCGTTCCCGCCCCCACCGGCGGGTGGATCGGCGCGCATGTCGAGCGCGACGGCGCCCCGGCCGTAGCGTTGCTGCCGGACCCGCTGGCCGAAGCTCTCGCGTCGACAACCCCGCCGATCGTGCTCGATGCGGTCCGGGAGGCATGGGCCGAGTCCGGCACGATCGTCATGGACGGCAAGCGCATGGCCCGGGAAAAGGTCGGCGGTGAGCGCGTGCGCTGCTACGTGTTCACCCGCACCGTGCTCGACGGCGAACCCGACGACGACCCGACCCCGCCCGCCGAAGACACGCCGGCCGAACCGGAGTGGCGTAGTGAGCCACTGCCCGACGCCGAGGGATGGCCGACCGGCACGTACGGCGCGGACGTCAACGACTGACCCGCGCGCGAAAAAACAGCCCTCCCAAATCCTGATTCTTGGGTCCCGAAGAGTTCTTAGAGACTCTTTTACCAGGTCAGAGGGTGTTTTCAGCGGGACCCGGGTGGGACCCGGACCGGGACCCAACGGGACCCAACGGGACCCGATCATGAAACCGAACCTTGATCGGGTCCCGCCGGGGCCAGCCCGGTCCCGCCCGGGTCCCACTCGGGTCCCGCTTACTTCGCAGCTCACGGCCCTAAAGCCATTATCGGGACCCGTGATCGCTCCCCAGAGAGACCCCGAAACTTTTCCGCGCTGCGAGGGGGGGCGGGCAATGCCTCCAACCCCGGCCCGCATCTGGGTCGGCTCCCTTGGAGGCATTGCCCGCCCCCTCGCGGCCGTCGCCTGAAAGGAACCGGCGATGTCCCGAACCCGACCGCCGGGGCTGCACCTCGCGCTGAGCCTGGCCCAACTCGGATGGCACATCCTCCCCCTGACGTGGACCCAAAAGCGCCCCCTGGCCAACTGCGACCAGTGCGAACCCCGCCGCGGCACGGCCCCGCACAACCCGGCCGGATGCCCCTGCATCCCGGCCGGCCGATGGTGCCACGGAGTGCGCGCGGCCACCATCGACCCCGACCGGCTCACCGCCTGGTGGACCGCCGAACCCCGGGCCGTCCCCGGCGTCGCCACCGGCCCGTCCGGACTTTGCCTCATCGACATTGACACCGGACACCAGCCCCTCCCAGACAACCTGGCAACCCACCTGTTGCCCGGCATCGACCTATCCGCCGAGGACATCCCCGCCGCGGAATGGAACGATCGGGCGCGCTTCCGGGACGGACGCGACTCTCTGTCCCTGCTCGCCCGTCTCCGCGGCCGATCAAACCCGTGGCCACAAGGCGAGGAATACCGCCCCGTCTCCACAGCAACACCCTCCGGCGGCCGGCACCTGTGGTACCGAACCCCCGCACCGGGACTTCACCAGGTCATCGCCAACACCCGTAAGCCACGCCCCTACGGCCTGGCCTGGCAAGTCGACATCAAAGCCGGGTGGTCCTACGGCATCGCCCCCGGCGCCACGACCGCCGCGGGTCTCTACAAGCCCCTAAATGGCCACCCGGCACACGTCGGCACCATGCCCCCGTGGAAGGCCGCGGAGGTCATCCGCGTTGCCTCGCAATCCCCGCCGGAGCCGGCCGTGCATTCCGGGACGGAACGGCGTCGAACTACGGCCGGCAGCAACCACGCGCGGGCATATATCGACGCCATCCTTGCCAACCGGCTCCCACAGATCAAAGAGCTACGCAACGGCCGATGGACCGAACTCAGCGCACTGGCCTTTCGCATCGGCGGACACCTCGCCGCAACTGGCATTGACCCCGGCGACATCCCCCAGCGGCTCATAGACGCCGGATACGCGGCCGGCCTGAGCTACCGCAGAGCCGAAAGTGCCGTCACCAGTTCGCTAGCCAACGGCCAAAACCGACCATGGCCCATTCCACCATCACGCGCACACTCGGGAGGTTCGCATGCCGCGCGATGAACTGCTGACACTCACTCAAGTACTGGCCGAACTGGGTGAGGGCGACAAGCCGCTACCCCGGTCGACATTCCACGATTGGCGAGCAAAGCAATGCGCGCCCCGCTGTATCAAGTTGCCCAACGGTTCACTCCGCTTCCGGCGTAGTGAACTTAACCGGTGGCTCGAAAAGCTCGAAGAGGCAGCCTAATGACTAAAACGTCGTACGACGTTCGCGTGTACGAAATTGAGGCACGCAAGAATTCTCAGGGCAAGGTCACGTCATACCGTCTGGAATGGCGAGTCGACGGCGAACGGTTTAAGGACTCGTTCAAGCGTAAGGTGCAGGCGGACAAGTTCCGTTCCGATCTCGTCTCCGCGGCGAGCAAAGGAACCCCCTTTGACGTGTCGACCGGCCTACCGATGTCGGCAACGTCAGTTCTTAAGCCGCTGGCGTGGTACGCATTCGCGTGCGACTACACCGATTCGAAGTGGAAGGATGCATCCGCGAAGCATCGTGCGGATATCGCCCGTGTCCTCATGCTCGCGACCCCCATGTTTTTCGTCACCGGACGAGGGAAGCCGGATGCCAAGTTGCTCCGGCGTGCGCTCTCTCGCTACGCCTACAACACCAAACAACGAGGGGACGCGCCCGAAGACGTGAAGGCCGCGTTGGCATGGGTGGAGCGAAACACAAGGAACGTGGATTTCGTCGCGGACGAGGAGGTGTTGCGGAACGTCCTAGACGTCATTACCACAAAGCAGGACGGGACGCGCATGGCGGCAGTCACGGTCAAGAAGTACCGCGGCATCCTGCATAATGCGCTTCAGCATGCCGTAGTCAAAAAGGCATTGGCCTCCAACCCTCTGACCGGATTGAGCTGGATTAGCGTAAAGGCCAGTAGCGAAGTCGACCGGCGTTCGGTTCTCAATCCACCGCAGGGGAGAGCGTTTCTCGCCGCCGTGGCGGAAGAAGAAGCGGCGGGCGGTCGACAACTGGTCGCCATGTTCGGAGCGATGCTCTACTGCGGTCTTCGGCCCGAGGAGGCCGTCGAAGTGGCCGATTACAACCTCGTTTTGCCTGATCTGGTCAAGAATCCCGAGACAGGAGAGTTGGAGGAACCCCCGGAGGACGACGACTGGGGAGAGCTGTTCGTGGGCCCCGTATCGCCAGAAGTCGCGCGCGATTGGACGGACAGCGGCGACGTGCGGGACACAAGGAGCATGCCTAAGCACCGGGCCGAGAACGAGACGCGTGGCCCCATTCCCGTTCCGCCAGTACAGGTCCGGCTCTTCCGGGCCCACCTCAAAGAGTTCGGCGTCGGAGCAAACGGGAGACTCTTCCGTGGCGTCAGGGTCGACCACGTGCCGGGCACGACGATTCGCGAGCTTCACCGAAGGGCAAGGGCGAAGGTCCTCAGCAACACCGAACTAGATACGCCGCTTGCCAAGAGGCCGTACGACCTGCGCCACACGTGTCTATCAACCCAGCTCAACGCCGGCATCCCACCGCAACAGGTAGCCCAGTGGGCGGGGAACAGCGTTGAGGTGCTGCTCCGCACGTACGCCAAGTGCCTCACCGGCCAGGCTGACGTCATGCGCAAACGGATGGCCGCAGCGCTGCGGGTGTAGCCGTGGGGACGTATTGGGGACGGCCCGCCATCGTTGGCCGGTCACGGCCGGACACAGCCGTACACCAGTTCGGCCGTGTCCGGCACGTCGCTAGAGGTCAGTCCGGGTTTTCGCTGGTTCCGGCGTATGCCACGTGCGCCCCGGCGAATGCTCTGCGCTGATTCTGGTTCAGTTGTTCTAGGTTCGAGTCCTGGTACCCCAGCCTTGCGAGAGCGGATCCCCAAGGGATCCGCTCTTTTGCGTTGCTTGTACGACACTTGCTACTCACGAGTAATTGAGTACCCGCACTCTCCCGCCGATGCCCCCGCCGCCGCCACCCTTGAGGCATGAAGAAGCAATGGGAGACGTTCTGGGGCCTGGCGTTCTTCGGGGGCCTCGTGGCGCTGGTGGCGCACTTCCTGCACGTCCCCGGGCGGACGATGCTGACCGTCGGGCTCGGCGCGGTCAGCCTGTACTGGCTCCTGATCATCACCACGGTCCCGTGGAACCTGTACTTCAAGGCGCGGCGGGTCCGGCACGAGATAGGCGTCTCGCGCGAGCGCGGCATCACGGTGCCGGCGGGGCGCGAGGCCGAGGTGCGGCGCTGGGAACGGTGGCTGCTGTGGCTGGCGCTGGCCGGACACGCGGTGACGGCGGCGGTGGTGGCCGGCCTCACTTACGCCTCGGGGCACGTCCTGGGCTACTACGTCGCCGCCTTCTACCTGCTCAGCTGTGCGATCCGGCCGGCGGCGGCGTACCTGGCGTATGTGAAGGCACGGATCGCGAGCCTGCTGAAGGAGACCACGCACCCGCGCGACGACGTGCTGGAGCTCACCACGCAGCTGGCGAGCCTGTCGGCCCAGGTGGAGGCGCTGCACACGAACATGCACGACGGCCAGGAGCGGGCGTTCCGGGAGCTCGACGACGTCCGCGACGGCCTGCGGGCCGCCGACGCCCGGCTGCGCGAGGACGTACGGCTCTCCCGCGAGGCCGTGGAGGCCGACCGGGCCGGCCTGCGGACCCGGATCGAGGAGGCCGAGCGGCACGTCGCGACCATCACCCGGCACTTCGACCAGGCCGTGGACGGCCTCACCGACCAGCGGGAGCTGCTCGGCGGGATCCGGGCCTTCGTGCGGCTGGTGCGGGCCGACGCGGCCGCGGCCGAGGGGTAGGGCGGCGGGTAAGGCGACAGGCCCGGGGATGCGGCGGCTCGACCGCACCCTCCCGGGCCCGCGATTTGGGCGAACTCCGTCGATCGCCTAAGATAGGTCCCGCTGCCGGCGCCTCAGGCGCGGCGGCACTGCTAGGGGCCCCGTTGTGTAGCGGCCTAGCACGCTGCCCTCTCAAGGCAGTAGCGCGGGTTCGAATCCCGTCGGGGCTACCTCACAGTAAGGGCTCTTACGATCTCGTAAGAGCCCTTACTGCATGTTTGGTGGCATATTGGGCCCGGACTGCCATCAACGCGTATCAGTACGCACCGCAGGGGGGACTCAGCGTGACGACCGACAACTGGGCCGACAACTGGACGGCGCCCTCGACCGACGACCAGGGGCTGCTCGCCGCCCAGGCCGCGAACGACCCGGACGCGTACCTGGCCGTGCTGGCGCGGCTGGACGTGTACGTGCCGCGGCGGGAGCCGGATCAGGGTTCGAAGTTCAGTCTGCGCCGCTCGGTGGTGAAGCTGAACCAGCTCACCGTCTACGGCCAGCTGAACAACGCCATTCGCGGGACGTCGAAGTCCGCCCTGACGGTCAGCCAGGAGTACGCCACCACCCGGCGGGGGGCGCGCCTGATCCTGCCGGTGTACACCCGGGCCCTGGTGCCGGCCGAGCGGCCCGAGGGCGTGTACTTCGACCGGAACCTGTTCCCGGCGTGGGTCCAGGACCTGGCCAAGCAGCGGCAGACGATGCAGCTCGTGATCAATCCGGGGACGCCGGAGGAGCGCGAGTTCAACGTCGGCAAGGCCGCGCAGTGGATGAAGAAGCACCCGCACCTGGTCGGCAGCTGGAACCAGCTGCACGGCACCGTGCGCACCGTCTACAACGAGCCGACTCAGGGCGACCTGGCCCGCGCGCTGGCGTGCGGGGCGCACCTGGCGGCGAGCAACGCCGTGCCGTGGAACTCGATGGGCCGCCCCTTCCTGAACTACCACGACCAGCTCGACTCGCTGCGCGAGTGGTGGGGCATCGAGGGCCCGGTGCAGTGGCAGAACCAGGTCGACGCGCTGCTGGACACCGAGAACCCACAGCCGGCGGACCTGGTCCTGGGCATCCGCGCCGAACGCGGCGCGGGCGCGCAGCCCAGCGGCGACCCGGCCCACGACACCCGGGCCCTGACCGAGGGCGTCGAGGCCTGGTGCCGCGACCGCGGGGCCCCGGAGCGCCTCCGGCAGGAGATGCTCGACATCGCGCAGTGGGTGGTGCGCTGCGAGACGTGGATGCGCAGGGACAGCGTCATAAGGCCGGACGCCATCGTGGCCACCCAGGCCGCCTGGGACTGGGGCCGCTGCGTGAACATGGCCCGCTGGGGCCTGGCCTGCGGCTTCTGCGACCGCACCACCGCCGAGCAGATCGTGCGCCACGCCGGCGGCCTGTGCGCCCGCGCGTACGCCGACTGGGGGCAACTGTCGGCGGCGTACATCCTCGGACGGGTGGTCAAGATGGGACGCCAGGGCAATCCGGAGAACACCTACCGGGACACCCTGCAGATCCACCGCGCGCTCGCGCAGGATCCCGCCAGCCCGTTCCTGACGCTGTCGCTGCGCTGAGCGCGGCGGGAGCGCGTGACGACGGGACGACGGGAGCGACGGGAGCGACGGCGCGCCAGTGCGGCCGGGGCGGCCGGACGCCCTGATCGCACCGCCAGTGACCCTGGTCACGGCCCGGCCGCCGGCGGGTAAATACGGGATGAGCGCCATCCGAAGTGCGCTATGCTTTCGGGGTCGCCAGGCGCCACGGAGCGCAGAGGCGGCAGCTAGGGCCCCGTTGTGTAGCGGCCTAGCACGCTGCCCTCTCAAGGCAGTAGCGCGGGTTCGAATCCCGTCGGGGCTACTTGCGTGACGGGCCGATCGCTTTACGTGATCGGCCTTTCCACATGTCAGGGCCCCTTTTTTACTCTGCGGCCATGGACCGGGCCGGTATCGGGAACTACGCAGAACGTTGCATCCCCGCAGGTAGATACCTATGTCGATCTAGCACGGGTTCGACACCCAGGGTTTGTCCGGTTCGCCGTCTGTGACGCTGTTCCGTCACCCGTCCGAACGGAACCGTGAGCCGGTCGCGTCATCGAGCCTGGCACACACAGCATTAAATAGACGTGGACGTCTCTGAGGAGCAGCAGGCCTCGCTGCGAGAACTGATCACAGCGCCCGACACGTCCACCGGCATCGCCGCCCGCGCACACATCGTCCTACTACGTGCGCAAGGCCGCGTCCGAGGCGAGTCGCGAAACAGTGCTGAGTGTCACTGCCGACCGCAGACCGCCGGGTGACCCGCTTCGCCGAACGCCGAATCGCGGGCCTTGCCGAACGTCCACGCGCCCGCGCCCAAGTCCTCGACCACATGCGCCAACGTGGCCTGGAGCCGGCCCGAACCTCGCCGCCGGTGCGAGGACCGGCCCCGGGTCCGATAGCTTGGGGTCTCATGACGGCCGGGATGGATGCAGCCCTGGCGGCGAGAAGGCATGAGGTGGCGTCATGAGGTTCGCGGCGCGCGAGCGGCTGGTTGCGGTCCTGGCCAAGGAGTTCGGCGAGCCACCGTTCGCGGTCGTCGAGTACGCCGATGCCGGACTGCTCGACGTGCGGGTCGAGGGTGTCGGCCAGCTGAAGTTCCCAGTGACTCCCGCGCAGGCCCGGAAGCTGTGTGCACTAGGCACAGCGGCGCGTTACGGCCGCGGCGAACAGACTCTGACCGACGCGTCGGTGCGCGACACGTGGGAGGTGCCGAAGGCCGCGGTCGAGGTGAGCTGGTCGCCGAAGTTCATGTCTGTGCTGGACGGGATGCGCGAGCAGCTCGGGCTGCCGGACTCCGCGACGCTGCGGGCCGAGCTGCACTCACTTCTAGTCTACGAGCCGGGCCAGTTCTTCCTGCCGCATCAGGACTCCGAGAAGCACGACGAGATGGTGGGCACGCTCGTGGTGACGCTGCCGTCCCGGCACGCTGGCGGCGAGCTCGTCATCAAGCACGGCTCGCGCAGCGCGGTCTCCTTGGGCTCGGCGTCCAAGCTGGCTCTGGCCGCGTTCTACGCGGACTGCCGCCACGAGGTCAGGCCGGTGAAGTCCGGGAATCGGATCGCCGCCACGTTCAACCTGCTGCTGGACGGCGGCGCACCGCAGGCGTCGGGTCGCGACGCGGCGGCGGAGGCCGCGCGGTATCTGGGCGACCACTTCACGACCCCGTCCACGGCGTACTCCTGGGGGAAGCCGTCGGTGCCGAAGCGGCTGGTCTACCTCCTGGACCACGAGTACACCGAGCGCGGGCTGAGCTGGGACCGGCTCAAGGGAGGCGACGCCGACCGAGCTGCGCTGCTGCGGGCCGCCGCGGAACAGGCCGGCTGCCGGGTGATGCTCGCGGTCACCGAGATCAAGGAGACCTGGGACGCCTTCCCCGAGGGCTCGGACTACGAGGAGTCGTACGACGACGAAGATGATGAGGACGGCAACGGTGAGTACCAACTCAACGACCTGATCGAGACGGTCACGACGCTGTCCTGCTGGATCGACCCGGACACCGGGCACCGCGAGCAGATCAGCCTCGACGTCGGCGACAACGAGGTCTGCGCCTCGACCGCGACCGACGACCTGTCGCCCTACGACGAGCAGTACGAGGGCTACATGGGCAACTACGGCAACACCCTGGACCGCTGGTACCGGCGCGCGGCGCTGGTGGTTTTCCCCGACGGCCTGGGGTTCGCCAACCGGGCCGAGGCGGTTCCGGCCTGGGCGATGCGACACGTCGCCGAGCGGGCCGACTCCGGGGACGTCGCAGGGGCCCGCGCCGACGCTGCCTCGCTCGCGCCGTTCTGGACGGCAAAGGTGGGGCCGGGACCCCGCGCCGACGTGTTCGGCCCGGCGCTGGACGCCGCGCAGGCCGTGGACCAGCCGGATACGGCGGCCATGCTGCTGGCCCCGTTCCGGGCCGAGGACCTGCTCACCGAGCATGCCGCGCCGCTGGTCCGCCTTGCGGAACACTACGGCGGCACATGGCTGGGCGGGATCTTGAGCGCCTGGTCCGCCACCGGCCGGCACGAA
Source organism: Catenulispora sp. GP43 (assembly GCF_041260665.1). Classification (NCBI taxonomy): domain Bacteria; kingdom Bacillati; phylum Actinomycetota; class Actinomycetes; order Catenulisporales; family Catenulisporaceae; genus Catenulispora; species Catenulispora sp. GP43. Next base: position 51,686 of record NZ_JBGCCT010000035.1, read on the forward strand.
CTGCACGGCTACACACCCGAGTCCCGCGTCTGGTACTCGGCGCTGCCGGCGCTGTGCGGCAGCTTGGCCGCCGCCGGCGGCGGGGGTTCGTCCGCCGCCGGTGTGCTGCTGCGGTCGGCCTGGCTTCGGCTGACCGCCACTGCTGCACCGCGACTCCAGGCGCCGGCTCCCAGCAGCCGCGCCGCCGGATCAGCGGAACTCTCCGAGCCGCTGGCCGCGGTCATCGCCGCATCGGCCGCCGCGGGTCCCACGACGACGGCGTTGAGCGACAGTATCGCGGCTCACCTGGCAGGGCTCGGTGATGAATCACTGCCCTGGCAGCTCGCAGGGCTCCGCGCCTTCTCCGCAACACACGACGCACCCGATAGCCGTCTGGCGGCGGCCGCGGCAGCCGATTGCGCCCGTCGGCTCGCCGGGCGACTGGCGCGGTCGGCGCGCGCGGCCGGCGACTGGTCGATCAGGTTGCCAGATGACTGTGCTTGTCCGCTGTGCGAAGTCCTGACCGCGTTTCTGGCCGATCCGGCACTCCGGATCCGGGAGTGGCCCCTGGCCAAAGACGGTCGCCGACACGTCCACACGCGCATCGACGCGATCGAACTGCCGGTCGGGCACGAGACCCGACGCGAGGGACGCCCGTACACCCTGGTGCTGACCAAGAAGGACACGCTGTTCACCGACGAGCAGGCCGCCCGCGCGGCCGATGCCGACGATCTGCGGTGGCTGCACACGGCGTGGCCCCAGACTGTCCGATGAGCAACAGCTCGCACCTCCGACTCGCGCGGGACGCCTGTCGCACCTCCCCCCGGCCCGCTGCCGAACGCCGAACCGGCACCGCCCCGCCGGCTCCGGTCTCCTCGGCCCATCGCTCGCCGAGCCGCCCGCCACGTCCGGGCTGAGGAAGTCAGAACTGGCGGAACTCGCCGACCACGCGACCCGGCGCGTGGGAACTGCCCACCTGAAGGATGATCGGGCGTTCGGACCGCCAGTCCAGCCAAGAATCAGACTCCATGGCCGTCCCGATAGGCCAGAGGACACTGCTGCGAGCCAGCGACCGGCCCGTTAGCCAGCGGCGATGCCAGGTCCGCGTCTCGGCCCGGCGGATCTGCGCCACGACGGTGTGGCCAAGCGGGTGCTGCGTCCGGCAGTCACGGTCCCACCGTACTCACGCACCCCGGGCGACCGGATGGCTGCTCGCCGGGAACGGGCCCGCAGCCGCCCCTGAGGCGGCTCTGCAACACTCCTGAGTGGCAACGCGGGACTGTCACGTCTTCTGGCCGACACGCGCGGCATCGTTCAAGACATGAGCTTCGCCGGACAGCGGCAGCAGTCGCTGCACGCATTGATCACCACTGCTGGCTCACCACCATGGTTTCCGGCCCGGGTGCCACGGTCTCGGTTGGCTGTCGCCCAAGGCTGGAGGATAGGCGAGATTCGGCTTAGGAGCTGACTTGGCGGGATCCTCCCTGTGCGGCGCGTCGGGACTCCAGCCGTCGAGGAACGGGCGAAGTTCATCCGCGTTCGGCTCAACCTCGAAGGGCAGGCGGCCCAGGGACCGTTGCCCGGTTGTCGGATCAGTTTGATCGGCCAGGGCCAAGCCGACGTCACGCCAGGACCGGAGGTTCAGTGCGAGCCCGGTGTCGTCGGCCCGCTCGGCTTCGATCGCGGACTGGTCGAGGACTACGCAGATCTCGCGAAGGTCTCGTGCGTCACGCCAGGCATGAAGGGCAGCGACCAGAGTGGCCTGGCGGACCGCGTCGACGGCTTGAGGCCGTGCTTCGGCAAGGGCTGTTTCCCAGGCACGGCGAGTCTCGCCCTCCTTCCTTTCCCGCTCCAGTCGGGCGGCTTCCTGTTCGCGAAGCCATTGTGCGTGCGCTTCCGCCCGCCGCCGCTCAAACTCGAGCCGCTGAGCCTCGTCAGCGTCGAACCCGGCCTGGGCCTCCTTGGCAATCTGCCGGATGCGCGACTCCAGCGTGCCCCGCTTGTCGTCTGTCCAGGTGTCGCGATTCCGGTAGCCGTTCTTCCCATAGCCGGCTCGATCGATTCTCAACTCCAGCCGACCGGATGGTACGCGCTCGGTGCTGCCGTAGTACTGCCAGGACTGACTGCGCCGGCCGCGCTGCGGCGTACTGGGGACCTCATCGTATTGCTCGGACAGTTCGAGTTCCTGTTGCGTGCCGCTACCGCCGAAGCGGTAGCCGAGCTTGGCGTGCTGGCCGCGTCGCGCCATGCGCACCTCGTATCCGTGCTTCGCTGCTTCGTCTCGGAGGGCGATCAGGAAAGCGACCGCTCGGTCGCGCTGCCCGACACTGACTCTCGCCAGTGCGGCGGGGTTCTCCGCGAGGAGCACGCCGAGGTCTTGATCCGCATGTTTGGGCTTGCGAAGGTTGAGCCGAACGCGGTTCCAGTCAGTCTCGTCGGGGTTATCAGCGTCCAAGAGCCGGATGACGATGTCGCCGCTCGCCCGACCGGTATGGCGCAGGATGCTGGCCTCGGGGACAAGCCCATACTGCTTGGCCGCATGGATCTGACGGCGATAGGAGGCGCGCGTTTCGTCATCTGGATCAGTGATCCGCAACGTTCTGTCGCTAGTCTCCGCCAAGCGCTTGACCAGTGCGGCAGCGGAGTCTCGAGTTGCCGCCGCTCGTGTCTCGAGTACCGCCTTGGCCTTGGCGTCGGCCGCCTCTGGCGTTTCCGGACGGTCAGGGTGCCGACCGTGCCGCAGATAGAAGCGTCCGGTATCGGTGATCGCGGCTGTGAACACGCCGCCCCGCTTGTCGATCGTGATGAGTCCTCGACTCCGCAACGCGTACGCCGATTGCCTCGCCGAGGTCGCTTCGGGGGCGCTGAGCGTGTCACCGTCCGCGATGCGCTCAAGGAGATCGGATTGTTTGTCGTTGATCGGGTCCCAACGGCGCACCACAACTCATCCCCGCCCGCCGGTCGAGTCTTCGTCATCGAATCTGGCGGCGAAGTCCATGCCCGATTCCACGTCCTCGAAATGGACAGGCAAGCTCTCGACACCGAGTGCCGCCATGAGGCTCATGGTCGGGACGCGGTAGCACCAGGAGGGCCGGATCACTCGGCAGGGGAACGCCTCGCGCCTGACCAGCTTGTAAGCCGTGTTGGTGCTGAAACCGAAGGCCCGTGCAGCCGTCGCCAAACTTACGGAGACGGGGAGTTGGAAGAGCTCGGGGAAGGTGAGCATTGCCGTCTGCTGCCGCATAGGCGTCATCGCAGTCCTCCGTCGCGGTTGTCATGACGGCGGGTGCAGCTATCGTGTGCTTGCCGTGCGACGCGGGTTCTGGGGGGACCTGGGCGGATGCCGCGCTCACCGAGCCGGATGTAGCGGACGACGCTGTCGATGGGTTCGACTGCCTGCCGGCGTCGCGCTCTGTCGCACAGACCCGCGCGCGCGGCCAGCGATCCCAGGCGTTCGCCCTCCAGACGGCCCTCGTCGACGTGCTCAGCAGTCGCGGTTTCACGACAGAGCTCGGCGCCTCCGGAGCCATGGGCACGATCGCGATCCGTCACCCGGACACTGACCGTCTCGGGATCGCGCACGGAAAACTCGCGACTGGAGCGACGGCAAGTGCGCCAGCCGTGGCTGCTCGCGGCCCGCCACAAAGTTCTACCGAGCCGCGAGGCGTCGACATCGATGGTTCGCAGGGCTTCCAGGAACCCGAGCACGATCTCCGACTGGGCGTCCGCATAATCCACACGTCCATGCTGGGAAAGCCTCCACGACGCGGCGCGGAGACCAGAGGTCATCGCCCAGATCGCCACGAGCTGCCACGGATCGCGCTGCATCCGCGCCCGGATGATCAGCTCCGACCAGACTGCGTCACTCGCCTCGACGCTCGTGTCCGGATTGCTGAGGATGGCGCGGACGTCAGCCACGGCGACGGGGCCCGACGAACCGTCAGCCAGGACGATGCTCGATCGGATGTCTGACGACCTGATGTGGATGTCGATGGATTCGAACAGGGCGAAGTGACTCGGACAGGTGGACACTGTCTGCTCCTTGATCTTGGAGTTCGGGTGGCTCGAACACGCCACCCTCCAAGACCAATTGAGCACGTGTTGGACCGTTTGGCTGCCGAATCTCCGAATACCAGCAGAATTGACCATTCCGACCACTCGTTAGACGGACTGGCTGCGGTCTATCCACGCCTTGCGGCATCCAAGCGCCACCGGCTCGTCGGGACTATGCGCCTACGGACCGATCTGAATTGACATCAGGGATCCACTGACTACTTCAGGTCGGCTGCAGCGCCAGCACGCGATCATGGCAGCCGGTGATCGACCTCGATTCGAAGAGATCGCAGGTCAGCGCCGCAGGATCTGCCGTTGTCATGGACCGATGTGCATGGATCCCCGTCGGGGCTACTCCAGTGAACGGCCGGTCGCTCCGCGCGACCGCCTTGCCGCACGTCAGGGGCGGCTTTCCAGTCCGCGACCATGGCCGGATCGCCAGCGCGGCTGGTACTCACCGTCTGCACGGCATGACGCCCGCAACGTACTCCGGATGACATCGGTAGCCACTCCGGAGGACGAGGCGCGGTCGCCAAACCGATCCCGAGCCGGAGGCACCCTGGGCTACTTGTTCTCCGTCGGACCAACAGATCCGTTACGGACGGCAATCGATACAGAACATGCTGCATCCTCAGTCAAGTATCCACTCAATAGCGATATGGAAAGATCGCAGGTCAGGGCCTGTTGCGCCACGGACCGATCTGCACGGATCCCCGTCGGGGCTACTTCTGGAAGGCCCGGACAGACATCGTCTGTCCCGGCCTTCTTACGTTGCCCGGTGTGGACGCGCAGGCGCGGGCGAAGCATCAGGGACCTGACAGTCTTCTTCATCCCGCCGCCGATACCGGAACCGGCCCCGTACTCCCCCGCACGATCAGCTCCGTCGCCAACTCCAGATGTAGCGCGTCCAGCGCCTGCCGCTCCATCAGCCGCACCAGCATCGTCACCGCGATGCGCCCCATCTCGTCCAGGGACTGGCGGACGGTGGTCAGCATCGGGGCGGTGGCGCGGCCGATCTCGCTGTCGTCGAACCCTGTCACCGACAGGTCCGTCGGCACTGTCAGGCTCCGGGCGGCCGCGGCCTGGTAGACGCCGACGGCGACTTTGTCGTTGAAGCAGGCGATCGCGGTGGGGCGGTCCGGGAGGTCCAGGAGTTCGCCGCCGGCGCGCAGGCCGGTGTGGATCGCGGGTTCGCCGTGGCGCAGCAGGTCGGGGTCGCCGAGCAGGCCCGCTTCGGACAGGGCCGCCAGGTGGCCGGCGATGCGGTCGGAGCCGGAGAGCCAGTCCTCGAAGCCGGAGATCACGCCGATGCGGCGGTGGCCGAGGTCCAGCAGGTGGCCGGTGACGGCTCTGGCTCCCGCGGTGTGGGCCGAGGCGATCGAGACCACGCCGCGCGGGACGGGGGTGCGGGGGTCCACGACGACCAGGGGGTAGCGGCGTGCCTGGAGGAAGCGCAGATCCTCGGCGGGCTCCGGCGGCAGGATCAGGATCGCGCCGGAGGTCGTGCGGGAGGTGGACAGGGCGCGGACAACCGGGACGTCCACTCGGGAATCGCCGACGTCGAGCAGGACCTGGCGGCCGGCGGCGACCAGGGCCTCGGCGACGGCCGTCACCAGGGCGCCGAAATAGTCGCTGAGCTTGTACGGGCAGCGCACCAGAACCGGCAGTTCGGTCTTGGGCAGCCGGGGGCGGGGCGCCGGCGCCCGGCCGCCCAGGTCCTCGATCGCCTCCTGCACGCGGCGGCGCGTGTCCTCGGAGACCTGGCCCTGGGCGTTGATGACGCGGGACACGGTCGCGATCGACAGACCGGTCTCGGCGGCGATCGCGCGCACGGTGGTCCGTTCGCTCGTCGAGGGCCGTCCCGAAACATCATCTTGTTTCACCGGGGCAGGATAGCGCGCGCCGCTCGGCAAAGCCCTGGTAAACCGTCTTTATTCGCGTCTTGACGAAAGTGGTGCGCGGTGCTTCACTCCTCATCGGCCAACAGTGTTACGGAACTGTTTCTGTAACAACTCGGGTCGGTTCAGCTGCATGCCATCTCCACCCCCCACAAAGGAGCAGCACAGTGATCCCACCTCTCAACCGGCTCAGACCCCTTCGCACCTCCCTGGCAGGGGCCTGCGTCCTGGGCTTCGTGGCCACCGCCGCGATCAGCACCACCGCGCACGCCGCGACGGTCCGCCCCGCCGCCATCCCCGCTCACTACGCCGCTCCCTACCTGGAGCTCAGCGACGGTTCGGCAGGCGACATGGCCGCCGACATGAGCGCCTCGGGCGACGCCCGCTACACGCTGGCGTTCCTGATCCCGCAGTCCGGCTGCACGCCGATGTGGGAGGCCGGCAACTACTCCGTCGGCTCGTTCACCTCGCAGATCAACGCGCTGAAGGCGGCCGGCGGCGACGTCATCATCTCCTTCGGCGGCGCGCAGGGCGGCGAGTTGGCACAGACCTGCACCAACGTGTCGTCGCTGACCGCGGCGTACAAGAACATCGTCGACACCTACGGCGTCACCCGGCTCGACTTCGACATCGAGGGCGGGGTCCTGAGCGACACCGGCGCGACGACCCGCCGGGACCAGGCGCTGGCCGCGCTCCAGCAGGAGGAGCCCGGAGTCCAGATCGACTTCACCCTGGCCGTGGACCCCACCGGCCTGCCGGGCGACCAGATCAACCTGCTGCAGGATGCCAAGAACCAGGGCGTGAACGTCAACGTCGTCAACCTGATGACCATGGACTACTACGACGGCCAGCCGGTCATCAACGACGCCCTGTCCTCCGCGCAGGCCGCCGCCGGCCAGATCGCGAGCCTGTACGGCATCTCGACGTCCGCGGCCTACGGCAAGGAGGGCCTGACCCCGATCGCCGGCAAGAACGACGACGGCGCGATGTTCTCCCAGTCCGACGCGCAGACCCTGGAGACCTTCGCGGCGAACAACGGCGTCGCAGAGCTCTCCTTCTGGGAGGTCGACAGCTACGACAAGGCGACCGGCTACGCGTACTCCCGGATCTTCAACGCCATCACCGGGAACAGCGGCGGCAATCCCCCACCGCCCACCGGGACCGGCCAGATCACCGGCTACCAGGGCCTGTGCCTGGACGACCGCTCGGCCTCGACGGCCAACTTCAACCCGATCCAGGTCTACACCTGCAACGGCACCACCGCGCAGCAGTGGACGGTGACCTCGGGCAACACCCTCCAGGTCCTCGGCAAGTGCCTCGACGTGAACGCCGCGGGCACCGCCAACGGCACCACGGTCGACCTCTACGACTGCAACGGCACCGCCGCTCAGGTCTGGGTCCCGCAGTCCAACGGCGAACTGCTGAACCCGAACTCCGGCAAGTGCCTGGACGACACCGGCTTCGGCGGCTCCGGCACGCAGGTGCAGATCTGGAGCTGCGCCGCCTCGTCGAACCAGAAGTGGAACCTGCCTTGAGAAAACGTACACTCACCGCCGGATTCGGCGCGCTCGTCCTGACCGCGGGCCTGGTGGCCTTCGGCCAGATGGCAATGGCGACGACGACGGCGCCCAAGGCGACCGCCGCGGACCCGGTCGGCCCGATCACCGGTTATCAGGGCCTGTGTCTGGACGACCGCTCGGCCTCGTCGGCGAACTTCAACCCGATCCAGGTCTACACCTGCAACGGCAGCAACGCGCAGAGCTGGACCGTGGACAGCGCCACGAACACGCTCCAGGTCCTCGGCAAGTGCCTCGACGTGAACGCGGCGGGCACGGCCAACGGCACGACCGTCGACCTCTACGACTGTAACGGGACCAGCGCTCAGGTCTGGGTCCCGCAGTCCAACGGCGAACTCCTGAACCCGAACTCCGGCAAGTGCCTGGACGACACCGGCTTCGGCGGCTCCGGCACCCAGGCGCAGATCTGGAGCTGCGCCGACTCGTCGAACCAGCAGTGGGCACTCCCGACCGGCGGAGGTGGAGGCGGAGGCGGCATCCCGCACCCGGACTTCGGGCCGAACGTCACCATCTTCGACCCGTCGATGCCGTCCTCGACCATCCAGGCCGACATCAACAACGTCTACAACGCTCAGGTCAACAACGAGTTCGGCACGCAGCGCAACGCTTTGCTGTTCGCGCCGGGTTCGTACAACGTCGATGTCCCGGTCGGCTACAACACCGAGGTCGCCGGGCTCGGACTGTCCCCGGACCAGGTGAACATCACCGGCGGCACGGTGCACGTGTTCGGCCACACCGCCGACGGCAACGCCACCCAGAACTTCTGGCGCGACGCCGAGAACATGGAAGTCAGTCCGCCGTCCGGCAGCACGATGTGGGCGGTCTCCCAGGCCGACCCGTTCCGCCGCATGGACGTCAACGGCGGCATGCTGCTGTACGACAACGTCCACGGCAGCGGCGGCAACTGGTCCAGCGGCGGCTACGTCGGCGACTCGCGGATCAGCGGGCAGATCAACTCCGGCACCCAGCAGCAGTTCCTGACCCAGGACACCGCGATGAACGGCGGCTGGACGGGCTCGAACTGGAACATGGTCTTCGTCGGCGACACCAACGCCCCGTCGACCTCGTTCCCGAACCCGCCGTACACCACGGTCGCGCAGTCGCCGACGAACCGCGAGAAGCCGTTCATCTACGTCGACTCCAGCGGCACCTGGCAGGTGTTCGTCCCCGCGCTCCGGACGAACGCCCAGGGCCCGGACTGGACCTCCGGCACGCCGGCCGGCACCTCCATCCCGGTCAGCCAGTTCTACATCGTCAAGCCGGGCGACACCTCCGCCACCATCAATGCCGCGCTGTCGGCGGGCAAGAGCCTGATCGTGACGCCGGGCGTCTACCACCTGGCCTCGGCGCTGAACATCACGGCGCCGAACACGGTGGTACTGGGCCTGGGCATGGCGACGCTGGTCCCGGACAACGGGAACGCCGCGATCACCACCGCCGACGTGGACGGCATCGACATCGCCGGCCTGCTGATCAGCGCCAACTCCACCAACTCCGCGGTCCTGATGCAGATCGGCCCCAGCGGTTCGTCGGCGAGCCACGCGGCCGATCCGACCGAGCTGCAGGACGTCTTCTTCCGCATCGGCGGCGACCAGGCCGCACAGGCCTCGCAGGCGTTGGTGGTGAACAGCAACAACGTGATCGGCGACGACCTGTGGATCTGGCGCGCCGACCACACCAACGGCGTCGGGTGGAACGTCAATCCGGCGAACAACGGGCTCGTGGTCTACGGGAACAACGTGACCATGTACGGGCTCGCGGTCGAGCACTTCGAGCAGTATCAGACCGAGTGGTTCGGCAACGGCGGGCGGACGTACTTCTACCAGAGCGAATGTCCGTATGACGTGCCCGACCAGGGCAGTTGGGTGCCGCCGAACGGGGACACGGGGTACGCCTCGTACCTGGTCGGACCTTCGGTCACCTCGCATCAGGCGTGGGGGCTGGGGATCTACGCGTACTTCCGCGACAACCCCTCGGTGGTGCTCGACCACGCGATCGAGACGCCGAACACCTCCGGCGTCGCGTTCCACGACATGGTCACCACCGTGCTCGGCGGCGACGGGACGATCAACCACCAGGTCAACGAGACCGGCGGGCAGGTCACACCGAGCCACAATGTCAGCTATCTGACGAACTACCCGTAAACATCCCCTGTTGGAAAGGCCGACCGCGATCCCGCGGTCGGCTTTTCCGCTATCGGGCCGCGTATCCGCCGTCCACGAGGTGGTAGCTGCCGGTGATGAACGACGCCCGGTCCGACAGCAGGAACGCGACCAGGTCGGCGACCTCCTCGGCCCGTCCCAGCCGCCCCATCGGATGCAGGGACACCAGGAGTTCGCGCGCGGCGGCGTCCGCGCCGGACAGCAGCGGAGTCTCGATGAAACCGGGGCCGACCGCGTTCACCCGAATGCCATGCGCGGCGTACTCCAGGGCCGCGGTCTTGGTCAGACCGACCACGCCGTGCTTCGCCGCGCTGTAGGCGGGGGCGCCGGCGAACCCGTTGGTACCGAGGATGGAGGCCATGTTGACGATGCTGCCGCCGCCCGCGGCGAGCATCGCGGGGATCTCGTAGCGCAGGGAGTAGAAGACGCCGTCGAGGTTGGTGGCGATGACGCGGCGCCAGTCCTCGACCGGATAGTCGCCGGTGGGGGCGGCGGACCCGGCGATGCCCGCGTTGTTGACGGCCAGCCGCAGCGGCCCCAGCCCCGCGACGGCCGCGGCCACCGCGGCCTCCACCGAGGCCGGATCGGTCACGTCCAGGCGCACGGCCAACGCCGGGACGCCGGTCTCGGCCAGCTCGGTCGCCGCGCGCTCGGCGCCGTCGAGGTCGTGGTCGGCCAGCGCGACCGCAGCGCCGCCGGCCGCCAGCCGCCGCGCCGTCGCCAGCCCGATGCCCGAGGCCGCGCCGGTGACGAACGCGGTCAGGTCGGCGAACTCGGCGACCGCCGGATCGAAGTCGAGCGCCTCCATCGCGGTCGCGGTGCCCTCGCCGGGGGCGGTGGGCTCGCCGGTGCCGTCGACGGCGTCGGCGCCGGGGGCGGAGCCTGGGCCGGGGTCGGTGTCCGGCACGATGGTCGGCGCCTCGGTGCTGGCCAGATCGCGGTCCATGATCCGATGCTGCGGGGCGGGGGGCTTGGCGGCAACAGGAGGGGCGGGGAGGCGGGCGCTCGGGCAGGCCGCGGCGAGCGGGCAGGCGGGCGGCGGCGAGCGGGCAGCCGCCCGCACCAGCACACCGCGAACAGCAGCGGGCCGGCCGGCGGGAAACCACACCGGCCGGCCCGCTCGAGCCGTCTCCCGGGCACTACCGCCCGGCGCGGATCCCCACGTGGTGGAACAGCACGTAGTCGTTCGGGTAGCCGTCGCCGGGACCGTTCTGGTCGTCCTCGCCGGCCGCGGCGATCTTCTGGAGCACGTCCATGCCCTTGGTCACGACGCCGAAGGGCGTGTAGTCGGGCTGGAGCTTGGTGTCCTTCCAGGTGAAGAAGAACTGGCTGCCGTTGGTGTTCGGGCCGGCGTTGGCCATCGCCACGGTGCCGGCCGGGTAGGTGGCGCCGGTCAGGTTCTCGTCGTTGAACGAGTAGCCGGGGCCGCCGCTGCCGGTGCCGGTCGGGTCGCCGCACTGCAGCACCCACAGGCGCTGGGTGGTGAGCCGGTGGCAGTGGGTGCCGTCGTAGTAATCGTGGTCGATCAGGAAGCGGAACGAGTAGGTGGTGCAGGGCGCGGCCGATGTCAGAGCCTTGACGGTGATGTCGCCCTGGCTGGTGTGGAAGACCACCGAGTACGGCTGCGCCGCCTTGGCGGCGTTGAACTGCGGGATGCCCTTGAAATTGTCGGCGGGCACGGACGGGACGAAGCCGCAGGGGTCGGCGGCGGTCGTGGTGGCGGCGTGCGCGGCGGCCGGGGCCGGCGCGGCGTCGCCGGCGACGACCGTCGCGTGGCCGGGGCGCACCGGGGCGGCGCCGCCGGAGGCTCCGGCGCCCGACGCGGCGACAACGCTGACGCCGAGCAGCAGGGCCGCCGCCGCGACGAAGCGGCCGGACCGGCTGGTGAGGCGGGGTTTCCGCATGTTTCAGCTCCCTGAGAGGTGGGCCAGGACGCTTGGAGCCTTTCCCAGGCGTGCCTCGGCTGTAAACCCCTGATGAGCTTTGCGGACCGGCGAATGCCGACCAATCGGGTCGAAACTATCTTCGAGCTCTTACTCGGAGCCCGCGGCCAGCCGCTAGCCCTCGAGCACCGGGAGGTCGGCGACCACCGTGCACGATCCGGGGGCGATCTCGGTGAAGCCCGCGTCGCGCACCAGCGGCCGTCCGGAGTCGGCGAGCGCCGGCCACGCATCCTTCGGCGCGACCCGAACAGCGAGCGGGAAGCCCGCGTCGGCCCACTCCTTGCGCTGGGCGTCGGTCAGCCGCCACCACGCGATCTGCGCGGCGTGCCCGACCTGGGCCATCGCCTTGCCGGCGGTCATCTCCAGCTCCGGGTTGAGCCACAGCACCGGCTGCGAACCGGGCTCGACCGGCGCCGGCGGTTCGGGGTCTTCGAGGTCCGTGCCGGAGACCTGCAGGCGCGCCAGGTCTTTGGGCCAGGCGTCGAGCGGGACCGGCGGGTAGACGCGGACCTGCGCCGGGTCGGTCTCGGCGGTGCCGGTGACGGTGATGCCGGGCAGCGCCTCGGCGCGCGTCCATTCGGCCCCGCGGGCCCGGCGCACGACCTTGCGGATGCGGCCGTCGGTCCAGGCGTGGACCAGGGCCGTCCACTCGCCGTCGGGCTCGGTGGAGCGCGGGTCGGCCAGGAAGGTCAGGACGGCACGGGCCGACGTCTCCAGTGCGTCAGTGCGCTGCGGAGGTGTCGCGCGCTCGATGCGGACCACCAAGGGCAGCACGTATTGCGGATTCGCGTCGCGCGCCGCCGCTTCGGCTTCCGTGGCCGCCGCTACAGCCGGGACTGTCGGCGCGACGGCCGGCGGGACAGTCGATGGGACAGTCGGCGGGGCGAACGGGTCGCCGGGTTCCATGATCGAGCCACTCACCCCAGCAGAATATGCGTCAGCCGTTGGGGAGGATGACGGCCCGCCCCCGGACCTGGCCGGCGTGCAGCCGCTCGTAGGCCTTCGGCGCCTCGTCCAGGCTGTAGGTCTCGACGTGGACCGACACCGATCCCTCACGCGCCAGGTCGAGCACCTCGATCAGCTCGGCCCGCGTGCCCCAGTACGGCGCGCGGAACGCCGCGTCGTACGGCGTGACGCCGAAGCCGACCTGCGCGCTGCCGCCGCCGATGCCCACGATCGTCACGTCGGACTCCACGCCGGCGCAGGCCGAGGCCAGGGCGACGGTCGGGGGCGCGCCGACGAAGTCGAAGACCGCCTCGGCGCCGCGTCCGCCGGTCAGCTCCTTCACCGCGACCGCGGCCTTCTCGTCGGACATCAGCGCCTCGTGGGCGCCGACTTCCCGGGCCAGTTCCAGCTTCTCCGGCGCGACGTCCAGCGCGACGACGCGGGCCGGGCTCAGCGCGCGCAGCAGCTGGATCGCGACGTGCCCGAGACCGCCGGTGCCGATCACCACGGCGGTGCTGCCGCCGACGAGCTTGGGCAGCGAGGTCTTGATGGCGTGGTACGGGGTCAGGCCGGCGTCGGTCAGCGGGACGTTGCGCACCGGATCCAGGTCGCCGAGCGGGACCAGGTGTCGGGTGGAGTCGACGAGCAGGTACTGGGCGATCGCGCCGGGCGCGCCGAGTCCGGGCGGGAAGATCTGCAGCTCGGCGGCGCGCAGACAGTAGTTCTCCTTGCCCTGCGCGCACATGTGGCACATCCCGCAGCCCCAGGGCCCGTACACCGCCACGCTGTCGCCGACGGCGAAGCCGCTCGCGCCGTCGCCGAGCGCCTCGACCGTGCCGGCGCCCTCGTGCCCGAGGGTCAGCGGCAGCGGGAAGCGCAGCGCGGCGGCGGGCATGCTCATCACCGCGATGTCGGAGTGGCACACGCCCGCGGCGGTCACCTTCAACAGCACCTGGCCGGGGCCGGGCTCGGGGTCCGGGACGTCGGCGACCACCGGGGCGGCACCGACCGCCGGGTACTGGAGGGCCTTCATCGCGGGACCGCCTTCCGGAACAGGCTTTCGGGACAGGCTTGCGGGACGGGCTGGCTCCTCCCCACCTTGACGTCCCGCAGCTCGGGCCGCAATCCGGCCGGGGCCGAGCGGGGCGGACCCGGGGGGGTGAATCGTGGCCGAACCGTGATCTCAAATGAGGTTTTCCGAACATCCTCACGACTGGGAAGATCCTCCTCTCGTCCGTTCTCGGGTTCAGGGGTACACGTTGCCAGGGGTTGGTTCTCCGGGCGCCGGTCGCAGACGTGCGACGATCGCGGCGTTCTCAGTCGGATGGGTGTTGATCGCGGGCGGGACCGCCGGAGCCGTGGTGGCCGTGGGGCGGGGCCACTCGTCGGACGCTTCCGGGAAGTCGGCGACGTCGCAGGCCGCTGCGATGGCGACTTCGAGTTCTGATTCGGCTTCGGGCGGTAGCGGTGCCGGTGCCTCGCCGAGTCCCACGCTGAGCTCGTCCTCGTCCTCGATGTCGGCGCCGGCCGCGCCGCCGTCCAGCCCGACGCCGTCCTCGACGGTGACCGGGAAGGTCTCCAACGGCGTGCACAGTGGCGACCTGCGCTTCTTCCTACTGCCGGTACCATCCGACGGCTCGGCGATCGGCTCGCCGGACGGCGACGCGCTGACCGCCGCCGCCGTGGCGGCGTTCTACTCGAACAGCTCCGACGCCCTGAAGGCCTTGCAGCAGTTGGACTTCAAGGGCGGCGCGAGCCGCAGCTACCAGACAGGGGACGCGAAGTACCACGTCAACGTGCGACTGCTGCACTTCGGCACGGCGGACATGGCCCGCGCCTGGGCCGCCGGCGACAAGCCGATGGCGGGCTGGAAGGCGTTCGGCATCCCGGGCTACCCGGACGAGAAGGCGTACGACATCCCGCTCGACGCCTCGCTGGGCGAGGCCCGGCTGCGCGCCGTCGGCTTCCGGGGCGACGTGTTCTTCGAGATCGACGTCTTCGGACAGCCGCCGGTGGACCACGCGGTGCTGATCGACCGGGTGCGCAAGCAGATCGCCCGGCTGGACTCGGGGAGTTGAGGGACGTGAAGCGACAGACCGGTTTGCTGTTCTCCTCGGCGGTCGTGCTCGGGTTGGTCGGCGGCGCCGTCGGCGGCTTCCTGATCCAGCAGGCGCGCCCGGCCACGCCACTGCCGCCGGTCCAGCAGACGCTGGCGGCCGCGACGGTGCCCGTGGCAGCGGACCCGAGCGACCCGAATACCGACGACGGCGCGAAGCTCAACGGCGACCTGCGCGCGGTCCTGGTGACGAAGCCGGCGGGAGCGAAGGACGCCGAGGACTTCACGGTCCGGGACTGGTTCACCATCGCGGACCTGGCCGAGTACTACCAGAACCCGTCCGACGCACTGGAGCGGCTGAACGGGCTCGACTTCCGGCGCGCCGTGCGCACCGGCTGGACGACGGCGGACGGGGCCGACGTCGAGGTCGACCTGGTGCAGTTCCGGACCAGCGACGAGGCGTCGTCGTACTGCACGATGACGCATTTCCCGCTGGACACGAGCGAACCCGCCTTTCCGGAGTCGGCGGACTCGGCCGTGGGCCGCCCCGGGCGCAAGGGCGCCGACGGGAAGTACACGGCTTACGGGCTGGTGCGGCACGGGAATGTGGTGGAGCAGGTGTTCGTGAGCCGGGCGCAGAGCATGCCGACGACGAACGACATCGTGGCCGTGACGAGGGACCAGGCGGATCTACTGTGAGCGAGCTGCTTCCGGAGCCTGATGTCGCCGACGCTTCCGCTTCGCGGCGCCGTGGCTTGTTCGTCGCCGGGTGGCTGGTGTCGGCGCTGGCCGTCGGGACCGGTGCCGGGTTCGGGGTCCTGGCCGCGATCGGGCCGGCCAAGGCCAAGGACGCTGCGACGGCGAGCGTCCCTGTCGCGCCGCCGACGACGCCGAGTCCGAGCGTGACCTCGGGCGTGCGGCCGGACGGGACGCACTACGGCAGCGTCAAGGACTTCCTGCTCCCGATCCCCGACGGCTACAAGCCCGGACCGGACGAAGGCGGCCTGGGCAACGACGCCGCGATCCCGCCGGACCAGGCCGACCCGACGGTGGCGCTGCTGTTCGGCACGCTGCCGCCGTCCGACATGACCAACGCACAGGGCGCGATCACCAACGGCCACATGAACGACGGCGCCGTGCGCACCTACCAGAACGAGGCCGGGACCCTGGACGTGGCGGTGACCGTGCTCCGCCTGGACCCGGCCCAGTCGGCGGAGAGCACCGGCCAGTTCGAGCGCGTGGTGAAGCAGTCGCGCGCCTTCCGCACCGGACCGCAGGTGCCGGGCCACCCGGACGCCCTGTGCGTACTGCCGGTGACGCACGTCGGCGACCCGCTGGACAGCATGACGTGCCTGGCGACGGTCGGCGACACCCTCGCCATCGTGAACGCCGTGGGCACGGTGCCGCTGGACACGAACGCCGTGACCGAGCTGTTCGGACGGCAGCTGGACACGCTGAAGGGCGGGCTGGGAACGTGAGCGCGCAGGATGATGTCCTGGCGGCCTTCGGAGAGCCGCCGCGGAAGACGAAGACTCAGACGCGGAATGAGGCGGACGGGGGGATTCAGGCAGGCGATGCGGCGGACGGCGATGCGGCGCGGGACGATGCGGCGCGGGACGATGCGGCGCGGGACGATGAGTCGGGCGGCGATGCGGCAGCCAGCGATGCGGCAGCGGTCGGCGATGCGGCAGCCAGCGATGCGGCAGCGGTCGGCGATGCGGCAGCCAGCGATGCGGCAGCGGTCGGCGATGTCGAGGTGGCGTTCGAGGAGCAGGTTGGTGGCGATGGCGGCCCGGCGGAGGTCGGCGCGAGCAAGCAAGTGGCGGAGGCGGCAGAGGACGGCACCTCAGCCCAGGCGGCGGCGAGCGAGCAGGCGGCGGAGTCCGGTCATGCTGGCACAGCAGCCGAAGCAGGCGAAGCAGCCGAAAGCGAGCCGGTCACAGAAACCCGCCATGCCGGCCCGGCACCCGAAGCAGCGGCAGGCGAACAACTGGCAGAGGCCAGCGATGCCGGCGCCTCAGCCCAGACAGCGGTTAGTGAGCCGGGCAATGCCGGCACCGTAGCCGAAGCAGGCGAAAGCGAGCAGGCGGCAGGCGAGCAGGCGGCAGAGCCCAGCGCCCCCGCCATTCCCGCCCAGCCCTACCTCGACCCCGCCGCCTTCTTCGCCCAGCTGCAGGCCGAGGCCGCGCCGACCCCGCAGCGCCGCTGGCCGCGCCTCGCCCTGCGCTACGGCTCGGCGCTCGTCGTGGCCGGTGCGTTGGGTGTGGGGACCGCCTATGCCGTCACGCTCCCGCGGCGTACCGATGTGCCCTTCCTCGCCACGCCGAGCGATGGCCGCTACAGCTTCCCCGGGGTGGTCCATCCCGTACCGCCGGCTGGGGAGGCGGCACCGGGGGCTGACAGCAATCAGACGCAGGCTCACTATGGCGATCTGCGTCAGTACCTTGTGCCTGCTCCGGTTGGGGCGGTGCCCAAGGAGAGTGGTTGGGAGAGTGTCGCGGACTTCGAGAATTCGTTGTCCGGGAACGATGTTTCCGCCCATCTCTACGATGCGGGGGTGCGGCGGGTCGCGTGGCGCGGGTGGGTCGCGGTTGATGGGCAGCACACGGTTGTCGAGCTGGTGCAGTTCCCCGATCATGAGGCTGCGTTCTCGGTGGCCAGTTTGCTGGACGGCGCGTCGTTGGCGAAGGCGAGTGGGCCCGAGAGTGTGGTGCCGCTGCTGACGCTGCCGTCGTTCGGCGTTGCCACGTCGACTGCCGCATTGCACAAGTTCGACCAGGTGAGCGGGTTGCCGGGGCAGGTGGAGCGGCGGGTCGTGTTCCAGAGCGGGGATGTGGTCGCGGTCGTCACGAGTACCGCGCCGCGCAAGGTTCCGGATACGCCGACCGAGCAGGTCGCGTTGTTGGAAGCCGCGATGCTGCGCTGAGCGGAGTGCTCGGGCAGACGAAAGCGGGGACGTCCCCACTTAGGTGGGAGCGTCCCCGCTTTCGCCGTCTTGGAACCGTGCTCAGCTGGAGAGCCGCTCCAGCAGCAGCTCGCGCACGCGGGCGGCGTCCGCCTGGCCGCGGGTGGCCTTCATGACGGCGCCGATCAGCTGGCCGGCCGGGCCCTGGTTGCCGCCGCGGACCTTCTCGGCGGCGTCGGGGAACTTCGCGATGGCCTCGTCGATCGCGGTGAGCAGGGCCCCGTCGTCGCTGACGACCGCCAGGCCGCGCTTGGCCACGACCTCCTCCGGGGAGCCCTCGCCGGCCAGGACGCCCTCGATCACCTGGCGGGCCAGCTTGTCGTTGAGCGTGCCGGCGGCGGTCAGCTTGACCACCTCGGCGACCTGCGCCGGGGTGATCGGCAGGGCGGCCAGGTCGGTGCCGTCCTCGTTGGCGCGGCGGGCCAGCTCGCCCATCCACCACTTGCGGGCCTGGTCCGCCGCGGCGCCCAGGGACACCGTCTCGACGATCAGGTCCACCGCGCCGGCGTTCAGGATCGACTGCATGTCGTGGTCGCCGACGCCCCACTCGGCCTGCAGGCGGTGGCGGCGGACGCCGGGGAGTTCCGGCAGCGTGCCGCGCAGTTCGTCGACCCAGGCGCGGGCCGGGGCCACCGGGACCAGGTCCGGCTCGGGGAAGTAGCGGTAGTCCTCCGCCTCCTCCTTCACCCGGCCCGGGGAGGTGGTGCCGTCGTTCTCGTGGAAGTGGCGGGTCTCCTGGATCACCGTGTCGCCGGCGTTCAGGACGGCGGCGTGGCGGCGGATCTCGAAGTTCACCGCGCGCTCGACCGAGCGCAGGGAGTTGACGTTCTTGGTCTCCGAGCGGGTGCCGAACTTCTCGCGGCCGATCGGGCGCAGCGAGACGTTGGCGTCGCAGCGCATCTGGCCCAGCTCCATGCGGGCCTCGGAGACGCCGAGCGCCTTGATGAGCTCGCGCAGTTCGGCGACGTACGCCTTCGCCACTTCCGGGGCGTGCTCGCCGGTGCCGGTGATCGGCTTGGTGACGATCTCGATCAGCGGGATGCCGGCCCGGTTGTAGTCGACCAGCGAGTAGTCCGCGCCGTGGATGCGGCCGGTGGCGCCGCCCACGTGGGTCGACTTGCCGGTGTCCTCCTCCATGTGCGCGCGCTCGATCTCGATGCGCCAGGTCTTGCCCGCGGCCTCGACGTCCAGGTAGCCGCTGAACGCGATCGGCTCGTCGTACTGCGACGTCTGGAAGTTCTTCGGCATGTCCGGGTAGAAGTAGTTCTTCCGGGCGAAGCGGCACCACTCGGCGATCTCGCAGTTCAGCGCCAGGCCGATGCGGATGGCCGACTCGATCGCCTTGGCGTTGACCACCGGCAGCGAGCCGGGCAGGCCCAGGCACGTCGGGCAGGTCTGGGTGTTCGGGTCGGCGCCGAAGCCGGTCGGGCAGCCGCAGAACATCTTGGTCGCGGTGCCGAGCTCGACGTGCACCTCCAGACCCATGACCGGGTCGTAGGCGGCGAGCGCGTCCTCGTAGGAAGGCAGGTTCACAGTGCTCGTGCTCATATCAGGATTCCGCCTTTCCGGCGCCGGAGGACTTGCGGGCGCGCAGGACCTTGAGCACGCCCACGGTCAGCGCCGCCACCGACACCGTGACGTCGGCGAGCGCGAGCTTGTCGCCCTTGGCGCGCGCGTCCTTGAAACGGCGCGCCAGGACCGGGGCCAGCGTCACGGAGCTGCCGATGGCGAACAGGGTGCCGAGATTGCCGCGCGGCTTGACGCCGTTCTTTTCCTTCTTGCTCACAGCGCCGGCACCTCCTCGATCAGCGGACGGCCCCACTTGGTGTTCATCGCGGCCTCGACCGCGGCGCCGACCCGGTAGAGCCGGTCGTCGGCCATCGCCGGGGCGATGATCTGCAGGCCGACCGGCAGGCCGTCCTCGGGGGCCAGGCCCACCGGGACCGACATGCCGGCGTTGCCGGCCAGGTTGGTGGGGATGGTGCACAGGTCGGCCAGGTACATCGCCATCGGGTCGTCGGCGCGCTCGCCGATCTTGAAGGCGGTGGTCGGGGTGGTCGGGGAGACCAGCACGTCCACGTCGGCGAAGGCGCGGTCGAAGTCGCGCATGATCAGCGTGCGGACCTGCTGCGCCGAGCCGTAGTAGGCGTCGTAGTAGCCGGAGGACAGCGCGTAGGTGCCGAGCATGATCCGGCGCTTCACCTCGGGGCCGAAGCCGGCCTCGCGGGTCAGGGCCATGACTTCCTCGACGCCGTTCACGCCGTCGTCGCCGATCCGCAGGCCGTAGCGCATGGCGTCGAAGCGCGCCAGGTTCGAGGAGCACTCCGACGGCGCGATCAGGTAGTACGCCGGCAGCGCGTAGTCGAAGGACGGGCAGTCCACCTCGACGACCGTGGCACCGAGGTCGCGCAGCGTCTGCACGGCCTCGTGGAAGCGCGTCCGCACGCCCTCCTGGTAGCCCTCGCTCCGGTCGAACTGCTTCACCACGCCGATGCGCATGCCCTCGACGTTCGCCAGCCGCGCCGCGCCCACGACGTCGGGCACCGGCAGGTCGATGGACGTGGAGTCCAGCGGGTCGTGGCCGGCGATGGCGGCGTGGAGCAGCGCGGCGTCCAGCACGGTGCGCGCGCAGGGACCGCCCTGGTCCAGCGAGGAGGAGAAGGCGACCAGGCCGTAGCGGGACACCCCGCCGTAGGTCGGCTTCACCCCGACCGTGCCGGTGACCGAGGCCGGCTGGCGGATCGAGCCGCCGGTGTCGGTCCCGATCGCCAGCGGCGCCTCGAAGGCGGCCAGCGAGGCCGAGGAGCCGCCGCCGGAACCGCCGGGGATGCGGGTCAGGTCCCACGGGTTGTGGGTCGGGCCGTAGGCGGAGTTCTCGGTGGAGGAGCCCATCGCGAACTCGTCCATGTTGGTCTTGCCGAGGATGACGACGCCGGCCTCGCGCAGCCGCCGGGTCACCGTGGCGTCGTACGGCGGGATCCAGCCCTGCAGGATCTTGGAGCCGCAGGTGGTCGGCACGCCCTTGGTGGTGAAGACGTCCTTCAGCGCCAGCGGCACGCCGGCCAGCGGGCCGAGCTCCTCGCCGCGCGCCCGCTTGGCGTCCACCTCGGCGGCCTGGGCCAGCGCGCCCTCGGTGTCGACGTGCAGGAAGGCGTGCACCTTCTCGTCGACCTTCGCGATGCGGTCCAGGTGCGCCTGGGTGACCTCGGTGGAGGTGAGGTCGCCGTTCTTGATGGCCCCGGCGAGCGCGGCGGCCGTGCTCCGGGTCAAGTCTGTATTCGACCCAAAATCTCCGTCGAACGCCATCTCAGTCCTCCCCCAGAATGCGCGGCACGCGGAAACGCTGGTCCTGCGCGGCCGGCGCGGCCCTCAGGACGTCCGCCGGGTCCAGGCAGGGGCGCTCGACATCCGGCCGGGTGACGTTGACCAGCGGCAGGGCGTGCGAGGTCGGCGGGATCTCCTGGCCCTGGCCGAGCTGCTGCACGGCCTCGCTCACGCGAGCCACCGAACCGAGGATGACGTCGAGCTGCTCGGCGTAGTGCGCGAGCTCGTCGTCGGACAGGTCGAGCCGTGACAGCCGCGCCAGGTGGGCGACCTCTTCACGGGTGATAGCGGGCATATGCGCGGATCCCTACGGTGTGGACTCTGCCTGAATCGTTGACAGCGGTATCGGACAACCGTAGCCATCCTAGTCCGGGGGCGTCAGGTGACTTTCCGTCACGGCCGCGGGACGGCGCGGCGCACCGCGCTCGCCCCGCGCTCGCCCCGCGCCCACACCGATCTCACACCGATCTCACACCGATCTCACCCCAGGACGACAGCCGTTCCGGAGACCGAGATGCCGCCGTCCCCGGCCGGGATGCCGACCGTCAGCAGGCTCGGCCGGCCCATGTCCACGCCCTGATGCAGGGTCACCGTCGCGGGCGCCGACACCAGCCCCAGCTCCCGCAGGTACCCGCCGAACGCCGCGGCGGCCGCGCCGGTCGCCGCGTCCTCGAAGACGCCGCCGACCGGGAAGGGGTTGCGGACCTGGAAGACGTCGGGAGACTCCCGCCAGACCAGATCGATGGTGGTCCAGTCGTGCTTCAGCATCAGCTCGCGAAGCGCGTCCATGTCGTAGTCCAGCTCGGCCAGGCGGGCCCGGCTCGGGGTGGCCAGGATCGGATGCCACGCGCCGCCGAACGCGATGCGCGGCGGCAGCGCCTCGTGCAGGTCGCTCGCGGTCCAGCCGAGGATCCCCAGCAGTTCGGCCAGCAACGGCCCGTGCAGTTCCACACTCTTGGGCTGGACGGAGACCAGGGTGGCGGTGAGCGTGCCGTCGGCCGCGGCGGCGGTGCGGACCGGGACGACACCGACCCGGGTGTTCAGGATCAGGTCGCCGACGCCGTGCCGCTCGGCATAGGCGACGGCGGTCGCGATGGTCGCGTGGCCACAGAACGGCACCTCGGCCAGCGGGCTGAAGTAGCGCACGTCCATGACCCGCTCCTGCTCGGTCGGCAGCAGGAAGGCGGTCTCGGAGTAGCCGACCTCGGCGGCCGCGGCGAGCATCGCGGCGTCGTCCATGCCGCGCGCGTCGAGGACAACGCCGGCCGGGTTGCCGCCGGCGGGGTCGGAGCTGAAGGCGGTGTAACGAAGGATCTCCACGCGCTTACGCTAACCGCCTGGCGCGGCCCGACGGGAGATCCACTCGCGCCACAGTGGCCTCAAACATTCAGTCCTCGGCGGTCCCGGTGCCGTAATCCACCGCGAGTTCGATGGCGATGACGGCGCTGTGCGCGGGATAGGCCGCGGCTACCTGAGCCGGGCTGTACGGCTGCCAAGCCTGGTAGTAGAGGCCCGAGGACGGGAACCTGACCGAGCTGTCGTGAGCGTTCTGCCCGCCGTCGAGCTCCGGCAGTTCCGGAGCCAGGGTCACCTCGATCGTGGCGTTCGTCGCCACGGCCAGTCCGGCGGCCGGCGGGAAATCCGGGGTGATCGGCACGATGTACGGCATCTTGGCGTACTTCGGTTCCACAGCCGACGCCGCGATTTGCGACAAGGTCTGACCCCGCCGGTTTGGCCCCGACGGCGTCTGTGGGCTTCAGCTGAGCGCCGCACGAGTCGGACACCGCGGTCCCCAAGTACGCGGCCCAGGGCAGCGCCGCACGCACCTGCGCGATCCGGGCGTCCACCTGCACGCTGACCGCGTGGTCGGCGGCCTGGGCGGTCGCGGAACGCGCCGCCTTCGCGGCGTCGGGCTGCGGCCCGGGGTCCATCCCGTGGAAGTACCAGAGAAGCAGGCCCACGACACCGGCGGCGAACACCACGATCGCCAGCGCGACACCGATCAGTATTCTCCGCAGTCAAACCATCGAGCCCCCGTGAACCCTGGTGGAATCCCCCCTCCATAAGGTCACACGCGACGGGAGCCGCTCAGGTTGCCACGCCTACGCCGAAAGTTGGTCCGAAGCCGATCCGGGCCCGGTCGACGTCGGCGCCGCCGAGGTCACCCGCTTCGCCAGCAGGGCGCAGATCTCGGCCGCGGGCAGCGCCTTGGAGACCAGCCAGCCCTGCGCCTCGTCGCAGCCGTAGCCCTCCAGCGTGGACCAGGTGCCGGGGTCCTCGACGCCCTCGGCGACCACCCGCAGGCCCAGCGAGTGCGCCAGGTCTATGGTCGAGCGGACGATGGCGGCGTCGTCGGCGTCGAAGCCGATGCCGCCGACGAAGGAGCGGTCGATCTTGATCTCGTCGAAGGGCAGCCGGCGCAGGGTCAGCAGCGAGGCGTAGCCGGTGCCGAAGTCGTCCAGGGACAGCCGGACGCCGAGCTTGGACAGGCCGATCAGGGCCGCGCGCACGCTCTGCGCGTCGCCGACCAGGACCCGCTCGGCGACCTCCAGGCGCAGCGCCTCGGGGCGGACCCGGTGCTGCGCGAGCTTGCGGGCGACCATCTCCACGAAGTAGGGGTTCTCGATGTCGCGCAGGGAGACGTTCACGGCGATCGGGACGCCGTAGCCGTTGCGCCACCACAGGGCCGCCTGCCGCAGCGAGACGTCGAGGATGTACTCGGTCAGCCGGGCCATCAGGCCGCTGGACTCGGCCAGCTTCACGAACGTCTCCGGCGGTATCGCGCCGCGGACCTCGTGCCGCCAGCGGGCCAGCGCCTCCACGCCGACCACGCGCTCGCCCTTGAACGAGGCCTGCGGCTGGTAGTGCACCTCGATGCGGCCGGCGTCCAGGGCCTCGCGCAGATCGGACAGCAGGCCCAGCCGGTCCGGGCTGTTGCGGTCCTTGGCCGGGTCGTAGCGGACCCAGCCCATCTTGGCGCGCTTGGCCTCGTACATCGCCACGTCCGCGTGCCGCAGCAGGACGTCGTAGTGCCGGGCGTCGTCCGGGTGCAGCGCGATGCCCAGGGAGGCCTCGACGTCGAGCTTGAAGCCGTGCAGCCGGTAGGGGACGGCGACCGCGTCCAGCAGGCGCTGCGCCAGCTGCTGCGCGGCCTCGACGTCCGGCAGGCCCGGCAGCAGGACCGCGAACTCGTCGCCGCCGAGCCGGGCGACCATGTCCTCCACGCGCACCGCGGCCGACAGCCGCGCGGCCACCTCGCGGATCAGCTCGTCGCCGGCGGCGTGCCCCAGGGTGTCGTTGACCTCCTTGAACCGGTCCAGGTCCAGCAGGAACAGCCCGATCTTGCCGGGCGGGACGGACACCGCGGCCGGGGCGCGGCCGGTGGAGTACAGGGAGGAGGGCCCCGCCTCGCCGGAGACCGGGGCGGTGCCGAGCATGATCTCGGCCTGGCGCCGCAGGGCCTTGCGGTTGGGCAGCGCGGTCAGCGGGTCGTGCAGCGACTGCCACTCGCTCTCGTCGAAGGCCAGCGCGCTGCGGTAGAAGACGATCAGCACCGGTATGAACAGCACGATGAGGTAGGGCTCGTGCCGCATCACCACGGTGATCAGCGGGGCCAGCACCACCGAGGCGCCGACCACCTGGAGTTCGACCCGCCATTCGCGGCACGCTATGACGGACAGGCGCACGCCGGTCCACAGCGCCACGGCCTGCCAGACGAAGAACAGGTTCACCACGAAGTACGCCACCCCGGCCAGCAAGATCGCGGCCATCGAGGTCACGTTCGGCGCCCAGGGACGGCCCGGCGTGGGGACGATCCCGAAGAACCGCAGCACCAGGCAGGCCGCGCCCAGCGAGAGGGTGAACTGCGAGACGTTGAACAGGATCCGCCACCAGGTCCGGCGGCCGGCCGCGCCGCCCACCAGGGAGGCCGCGGCCTGCACCATCGCCGCCAGCGGCCAGCCCGCGAGCATCAGCAGCGCGATGGTGAACACCGTGGTGGTGGCCGCCTCGCGGTTCGTGTGCTGCAGCCGCATCAGCGGCCGCAGCTCCCCGAGGAAGACCAGGCAGACGGTCATCAGCAGCGCGGGCATGGCCTGCGTGGTCGGTCCGGACCCGTGCCAGTTCAGGATCAACAAGGCGGCCAGGATGGTGATCCCGGCGGCGCTGACGGAGGCGACGAAGGCGTACAGACGTCCCGGATCGGCCTTCGGGCCGTAGTCCGGCTCGAATGGTCGGTGCATGGAGCGGGCCTCCTGTACCGGTTCTTTACCTGCAGACGTCAGCGTCGGTGCGCGCGTCAGGCAAACGTGCTGACGCGGCCATATTGCCGTATCAGAACGTCGCCGACCAGAGACGGACCGTAAAGGTTTCGCCTTGGTCTTGACGCCGGGCCGGGCGTCGGTGTCAGGCCCCTGCTTCCGCCACTGTATCGGCAGCGGCCTGCGGACCGTCCGCCAACAGCACCTTGAATCCCTCCTCGTCCAGCACCTTCACCCCGAGAGTCAACGCCTTGTCGTACTTGCTCCCCGGATTGTCGCCGACCACCACGAACGAGGTCTTCTTCGACACCGAACCGCTCACCTTCGCACCCCGGCTGGTGAGTTCCTCGGCGGCACCATCCCGGGTGAATCCGGCCAATGTGCCCGTTACGACCACGCTCAATCCCTCAAGAGGCCTCGGTCCCTCGGGCTGGGACTCCACAACAGGCACCACGCCGGCGGCCTGCCACTTGCGGATGATCTCGCGGTGCCAGTCCACCGCGAACCACTCCACGATCGCGGTGGCGATGGTCGGGCCGATGCCCTCGGCGGCCTTGAGCTCGTCCTCGGTGGCGTTCGCGAGCGCGTCGAAGGACGGGAACTCGCGGGCCAGCACCCGGGCCGCGGTCGGGCCGACGTGCCGGATCGACAGCGAGACCAGGAAGCGCCACAGCGGCCGGTCGGTCTTGACCAGCTCCAGCTGCTGCAGCAGCAACTCGGTGGTGGCGGTCGGCGCGCTGGGCTTCTTGGGCGTGCCCTTGGTGTAGAAGTACGGCACCAGCTCCATCTCGCCGGGCTTGGCGTCCGCGCCGCGCTTGGCCTGGAGCATCTTCAGCTCGGCGAGGTCCTCGATCCTCAGGCTCAGCAGGTCGCCCTCGTCGTGCACCGGCGCGGTCCCGCCGGCCGGCTGGGTCAGCGCCACCGCCGACTCGTAGCCCAGCGCCTCGATGTCCAGGGCGTTGCGGCTGCCCATGAAATCGATGCGCTCGCGGATCTGCCCGAGGCAGTTCTCGGAGTTCGGGCAGCGCAGGTCGATGTCCCCCTCTTTCTGCGGGGCCAGCTTCGTCCCGCAGTCCGGGCAGTTCTCCGGCATCACGAAGTCGCGCTCGGAGCCGTCGCGCAGGTCCTGCACCGCGCCGACGATCTCCGGGATCACGTCGCCGGCCTTGCGCAGGATCACCGTGTCGCCGATCTTCAGGCCCTTCTTCACCACGATCTCCTGGTTGTGGAGCGTGGCGTTCTGGACCGTGGAGCCGGCGACGGTGACCGGCTCCATCACCGCGTACGGCGTCACCCGGCCGGTCCGGCCGACCTGGACCCGGATGTCCAGCAGCTTGGTGGTGACCTCCTCCGGCGGGTACTTGAAGGCGATGGCCCAGCGCGGGGCCCGGGAGGTGCTGCCCAGCCGGCCCTGGATGGCCAGCTCGTCGACCTTCACCACCACGCCGTCGATCTCGTGCTCGACGTCGTGCCGGTGCTTGTTGTAGTAGTCGATGTACTTCTCGACGTCCTTCAGGCTCTTGACGACCTTGACCCGGTCCGAGGTCGGCAGGCCCCAGGCGCGCAGCGCGTCGTAGGAGTGCGACTGCGAGGTCGGCGTGAAGCCCTTGCGGGCGCCGATGCCGTGCACCACCATCGACAGCGGCCGCTGCGCGGTCACCCGCGGGTCCTTCTGGCGCAGCGAGCCGGCCGCGGCGTTGCGCGGGTTGGCGTAGGAGCGGCCGGTCTCGGCCAGGATCTTCTCGTTCCACTCGTCGAACGCCTTGACCGCGAAGTAGACCTCGCCGCGCACCTCGACCAGTTCCGGGACGGGGAACTCCGCCGTCCCGGTCAGGGTCTTGGGGATGGTCTGGATGGTCTTGGCGTTCGGCGTGATGTCCTCGCCGGTGCGGCCGTCGCCGCGGGTCAGGGCCCGGGTCAGCTTGCCGTTCTCGTAGAGCAGGTTGATCGCCAGGCCGTCGACCTTCAGCTCGCACAGAAGGTCCGGCAACGAGCCGAGGTCCTTCTCGACGCGGTCGGCCCAGGTCTTCAGCTCCTCGGCGGTGAAGGCGTTGTCCAGCGAGAGCATCCGCTCCAGGTGCGGGACCGAGGTGAACTCGGTCTCGTAGGCGCCGGCGACCTTCTGGGTCGGCGAGTCCGGGGTGCGCAGCTCCGGGTTGGCGTCCTCGATCGCCTCCAGCTGCCGCAGCTTCACGTCGAACTCGGCGTCGCTCATGGTCGGCGCGTCGAGGACGTAGTACCGGTAGCGCGCGTCCTCGATCTCCTCGGCCAGGGCCGCGTGCTGCTGCGCCGGGGTGGCGGCGGCGGTCTCATCCATGGCGGACAACAGTCACCTCACTGGTCGGGGGGCTTTTCGACAGGACGAATCTATCGCCCGGCACTGACAGTCCCGCAGTTCAGGAGGCTTTGTCCGCCAACGCGTCGGCCGTGCGGTGCGCGAGGATCAGCGCCTGGCGGGCCCATGGCGGGGTGGCCCCGGCCAGTCCGCAGGTCGGGGTGATCGTCACGGCCTCGGCCAGCTGCGCGGGCGAGAACCCGAGCCGGGTCAGGGAAAGCACCTTGTCCAGCAGCTGGTTGACGCCGGGCGCGCGGGCCGGGTCGGTGGCCGGCACCACGCCGAGCATCAGGCCGGTGCCGGCCTCGATCGCCTCGCCGAGCTGTTCGTCGTGCGCCGTCTGGACGTCGATGCCGGTCGCGTCGAAGGAGATGAAGTCGGCGCCGGCCTTGCGCAGCAGGTCGACGGGGACGCCGGGGGCGCAGCAGTGCACGGCGGTCTCGGCGCCGGCGTCGTGCACGGCCTGAAACACGCCGGCGAGCAACTCGCGGGCCACCGGCTCCTCGACCGCGCGCAGCCGGCCGAAGCCGCTGGCGGTGGGCACGGTGCCGTTCAGGACGCCCGGCAGCGCCGGCTCGTCGAGCTGCACCATCAGCGCGCCGGCCTGCGGGGCGCGCTTCTTCAGCTCCGCGATGTGCAGCTTCAGGCCCTCGGTCAGCGACTCGGCGAGGTCGCGCACGGCGCCGAGGTCGGCCAGCATCCGGTCGCCGTGCCGCAGTTCCAGGGTCGAGGCCAGCGTCCAGGGGCCAACGGCCTGCACCTTCAGGGTCTGGGTGAACTCCTGCGCCTGTTCCTCCAGGAAGTCCAGATCCTGGCGCAGGAAGGAGTCGGCGCGCCGGGCGTCGCGCCCGGGCCGCTCGGTCAGCCGCCAGCCGCTCGGCTGCACCTCGGCGTAGAGCTCGACCAACAGCGCGGTGCCGCGGCCGATCATGTCCGCGCCGACGCCGCGTGCGGGGAGTTCGGGCAGGTGCGGCAGGTCCGGAAGTTCGTCGAAGACCAGGCGGTGGGCCGCGCCGGAGTCGGTGCCGGGCAGGGAGCCGATGCCGGTGGCGCGTGGGGGTCGGTGCATGGGACGAGCGTAGCCAAGGTGAAGCCGCGTCCGGCCGGTACCGGCTCCGGCGGCCGCCGGAGCCGGTACGACCCCGTGCCGGGGGCGCGCCCCGGTGGCGCACGCCGCCGACATCACCCGGCGGGGTGACGAATGCGCGAGCCGAGAGCCCAGGTCGCCGCTATTGTGACCAGCACCAGCCCTGTTCAAAACCCGCTCGCCGCCGGCGACCCGTCTTGACCTCCTGGAGCCCGTCCGTGTCGACCGTGTTCTTCGCCGCGAGCCCCGCCGAA
Organism: Catenulispora sp. GP43; assembly: GCF_041260665.1. Classification (NCBI taxonomy): domain Bacteria; kingdom Bacillati; phylum Actinomycetota; class Actinomycetes; order Catenulisporales; family Catenulisporaceae; genus Catenulispora; species Catenulispora sp. GP43. The sequence goes on from NZ_JBGCCT010000035.1 coordinate 80,523, forward strand.
CTGCGGGTGGTGGCGGCCGCGGCGGCCCACGCCGACACCTCGGCCGTGCTGGCCGCCCTGGACACCGTGCCCGCCGGCGACCTGGACCCGGCCCAGCTGATCGACCTGGATCTGCTGGTGACCGGCAACGACCCGGCGGAGGTGCGCGAGGCGGTGCTCACGCCCGCGCATGAGGGCCCTGACGACGCCGGCGGCACCGTGCTGCTGCCGGTGCGCCGGGCCCTGGGCTCCCGGCTGGCGCATCTGAGCGACCACGACGTGGACGCCCTGGCCGAACGCTGGGCCGCCGCCGACGGGGCCGCCGACGGCGGCTGGGACGCCTACCGCTGCGGGCAGCTGATCCGGTCGCTGTCGCTGCTGGCACTGCTGGCCGGGGCCGATCAGCGGGAATTGTTCGTCCGCTTCGACAGCTGAGAGGGCGTCCGGGTTCCGCTCACGCCGCCAGCGGCTCGCGCAACTGCCCGAGCGCCTCGGAATAGCGCCGCAGTTCCTCCAGCAGGGCCCGCACGCCGCGCGCCCCGCGCTCCCCCGGCGTCAGCCGGCCGTCGGCGTCCAGGGCCTCCCGCAGCGGCAGCGCCACGACGTCGGGCAGCGGCGTCATCCCCAACGCCACGGCGACCGGCGTGATCATCTCGACGGCCCGCAGGCCCGCCGAGGACATGCCGTAGCTGACGAACCCGACCGGTTTGCCGGCCCATTCCGCGTACAACGAGTCCAGCGCGTTCTTCAACGGCGCGGTGATCCCTCGGTTGTACTCCGCGGCGAGGATCAGGAAGGCGTCGGCCGCCTCGACCGTCCCGCTCCACCGGCGGGTGTGCTCGTGGATGTACGCGCCCTCAGACGGATGATCGGGTTCGTCCAGGAACGGCAGGCCGATCTCCGCCAGATCGGCGAGCGCGACCTCGAACCCGCCGTGCTCGCGGGCCAGGTCGAGCACCCAGTCGGCGACGGCGGTCCCGACCCGTCCCGGACGGGTCGTGCTGGTGATGACGAGCAGGCGGGGCATGGTGTCCTCCCGGTGAGTCCAGGTCGAAGCGGGCGATGAAGAACTGCGCGAGCGGGCCGATGGCGGCGGCGAACAGCATTGTCCCGACGCCGACGGTCCCGCCGAGCAGCCAGCCGACGGCCAGGACGACGAGTTCGATGCCGGTGCGGGTCCGGCGCAGCGAGGCGCCGGTGCGGGCGGCGATACCGGTCATCAGGCCGTCGCGGGGCCCGGGGCCCAGGCCGGCGCCGACGTAGAGACCGGTGGCGGCGCCGTTCAGGACGACGCCGCCGAGCAGGAGCGCCGCGCGCGGGGCGAGGGCGTGGACCGGCGGCAGCAGCCCCAGGGTGGCGTCCGCGGCCAGGCCGACGACCACGACGTTGCTCGCGGTGCCGAACCCGGGGCGCTGCCGCAGCGGGATCCAGGCCAGCAGCACCAGCGCGCCGACGATGATCACGATGCGCCCCAGCGGCAGGCCGGTGTGCCGGGCCAGGCCCTGGTGCAGCACGTCCCAGGAGGCCAGGCCCAGGTCCGAGGCCGCCATCAGCGCGGTGCTGGCACCGAACAGCACCAGCCCGGCGAACAGCTGGGCCAACCGGCGCATGGTTTTCGGTGACATGTCAACAAGTCTGCGCCGGAGATCTGTGACATGTCAACAACAGCGCTAGACTGGACCCGTGACCGCGACCGAGCCCCGCTGGCTGGACGACGCCGAGATGCGCGCCTGGCTGGCCTACCGCCGCATGCGCCTGCTGCTCAGCGCCGAGATCAACCGCGACCTGGCGAAGGAGGCGGGCCTGTCGGAAGCCGACTACGACGTCCTGTCGAACCTGACCGCCTCCGACGACCGCCGGCGCCTGAGCGAGCTCGCCGCGCGCATGCAGTGGTCGAAGAGCCGGCTGTCGCACCACATCACGCGCATGGAACAGCGCGGCCTGGTGCGCCGCGAGGAGGTGGACGGCGACGCCCGCGGCTCGCTCGTGGTGCTCACCCCGCAGGGCCGCCGCACCATCGAGCAGGCCGCGCCGGGCCACGTGGCCTCGGTGCGCCGGCACCTGCTCGACCGGCTGAGCGCCGAGCAGATCAGGGTGCTGGGAGAGATCGGCGAGGAGGTGCTGGGCCCGCTGGAGGCGGACGGCGCCGCGGACGAGTGATGCCCCGGGCCGAAGCGGCCCGGGGCATCAGCAGGTGTCGCGTGCTCAGCTCAGGCCGGCGGCCTTCATCATCGCGGCGATGGCCGGGCCGGCCGCGCTGTTGCCGAACCCGCCGTTCAGGACCAGCGCGCTGACCGCGATGTCGTTCTTCGGGTCCATGGCGATCATCCAGGAGTCGGTCGGGTCGGTGGCGTTCGGCTCGGCCGACCCGGTCTTGGCGCCCAGCGTCGGCGAGATGCCGGCCAGCGAGGTCGCGGTGCCGTCGGTGATGACGCCGCGCATCATCGTCTGCAGGTTCTGGTCCACGTTCGCCGGCAGCGGCTGAGCCTTGGCCGGGGCCTGGAAGCCGGGGATCAGGATCGGCTGGTGGAACTGGCCGGTGGCCACCGTCGCGGCGATCGAGGCCATGGTCAGCGGGCACATCGTGATCATGCCCTGGCCGAAGGCCGAGGCGGCGAGCAGGCTGTGGGTGTCGGCGGGCGGCACCTGCAGGTTGCCGCCGGTGCAGTAGGTGGCCGAGCCGACGCCCATGTCCCAGGGCTGGTTCAGCCCGTAGTAGTCGTGGACGGTCTTGGACAGGCTGTCCATCGGCAGGTTGTGCCCGATCGTCGCGTTCACGAATGAGGTGTTGCAGGACTTCTCGTAGGCGGTGAGCAGGGTCGCCCCGGTGAAGCCGTCCTTCAGGCCCTCGTCGTTGTGGTAGGTCTCGGTGCCCACCTTGGCCGTCGCCGTGCAGTCGGCCGTGTCGGACAGCTGCATGCCGCCGAGCATCAGCGCGGTGGCGGTGACCGTCTTGAACGTCGAGCCCGGCGCCCGGGTGGCCGTGTAGGCCATCTTCACGTTGTTCTTGTTGTTCGTGGCGATGGCCAGGATCTCGCCGGTGGACGGCTTGATCACCACCATGCCGGAGTTCGGGTACGCCGCGAGCGCGTTCTCCGCCGCGGTCTGGATCTTCGAGTCGATCGTCGAGGCCAGCTGCAGCCCGCTGGTCGCGTTCGGCGCGCCGAGCTGGATCGTGTTCGATCCGGGGATCTGGTTGCCGGTGTTGTTGTCGACGAACTGGATCTGCAGCGAGGCCTGCGTCCCGTTCTGCGGCTTGGCGATCGCCAGCTTGGTGATGATGCCGGCGATGCTCGGGTGGGCCGTCCCGGACAGCGGCGCGCCGCCGCGGTCGGCGACCGGCACCGAGGGCGGCACCGCCTTCAGGTTCGAGGCCGCGCTCAGCTGCGGGTTGATCATCGAGGAGGCGAAGTGCACCAGCGCCGGGCCGTTCCCGGTCGGCGGCAGCACCGACATCGTGGAGTTGTAGGACCACGTCAGGCCGTCGTCGAAGGTGTCGGTGACGCTGAAGCCGTAGTGGACCGCGTTGGCCAGCGGGTTCGGGGTGGCCGGGCTGCTCGGGGCGCCCGGGGTCGCCGAGCCGGAGGCCGAGGTGGAACCGGCGCTGCTCGGCGCGTTCTGCTGCGAACCCAGCTTGAGCACGATGGACTTGGGAGCCAGGGACTCCATCACGGACTTCAGCCGGGGCCCGGCCTTGTCCGGCAGGTCCGTCATGGACCCGGCCTTCGTGTAGTCGCCGGACTGCCACGCCGCCAGGAACGCGGCCGCGACCGTGTCGGTCGGGCTGGCGCCTTCGGAGGTGGCCGCCGAGGTACCGTTCGCCGCCGGCTTGGCCTTGGAGCCGCCGGAGCACCCCGCGGTGACCACGGCGAGCGAGGTGGCAACCGCGGCTATCGCCAGGAGCGTGCGTCGTGAACCCATCGGGGTCCCTCCCCATAACTGTCGGATCGGGTTTTCAACCTACGACCCTAACCGACGCATGAGAGGCCCAAATGGTTGGCACTCTCAGCGCGTGGTTTGCGCCACGGTGGCGGACCCGATGACGCGGGTACCGTCGTAGAGGACTGCCGCTTGCCCCGGCGCGAGGCCTCTAACCGGCTCGTGGAGGATTACTTCGATGGCGTCCGGACCGGTGCGCTCAGCGGTGGCCGACACTCCCTCACCGTGTGCGCGCAGCTGCGCGTGGCACTCGATCCGGCCGGTGAACTCCGGACCGCACCAGCGCAGCTTGATCCCGGACAGCCCGGTGACGTCCAGCTCCTCGGCGGTGCCGACGGTCACGGTGTTGGTCACCGGCGAGATGTCCAGCACGTAGCGCGGCCGGCCGTCGCCGGCCGGATCGCCGATGCGCAAGCCCCGGCGCTGGCCGATGGTGAAGCCCCAGGCGCCGTCGTGCTCGCCGATCCGGCGCCCGGCGCTGTCGACGATCGGACCGGAGCTGGTGCCCAGGGTCTTGGCGAGGTAGGCCTTGGTGTCGCCGTCGGGGATGAAGCAGACGTCGTGGCTGTCGGGCTTCTTGGCCACGTACAGGCCGCGCTCGGCCGCCTCGGCCCGGACCGCGGGCTTGGTGTCGTCGCCGAGCGGGAACAGGGAGTGCGCCAGCTGGTCGGCGTCCAGGACGCCCAGGACGTAGGACTGGTCCTTGGCCGGGTCCGCGGCGCGGTGCAGCTCGGGGCCGTCCGGGCCGTCGAGCAGGCGCGCGTAGTGCCCGGTGGCCACCGCGTCGAAGCCCAGGGCCCGCGCCTTGTCCAGCACCGCGGCGAACTTGATCTTCTCGTTGCAGCGCAGGCACGGGTTCGGGGTGCGGCCGGCCTGGTACTCGGCGACGAAGTCGTCGATCACGTCCTCGTGGAAGCGGTCGGACATGTCCCAGATGTAGAAGGGGATGCCGAGCATGTCGGCGGCCCGCCGGGCGTCGTGCGAGTCCTCGATCGTGCAGCATCCGCGCGCGCCGTCGCGCAGGGCTTGGCGGTTGCGGGACAACGCCAGATGGACGCCGGTCACCTCGTGACCCGCGTCCCGGACCCGGGCGGCGGCCACCGCCGAGTCGACACCACCGGACATCGCCGCCAAGACACGCATGCCTCAAGGGTACGTGCAATGGTTGACTGTGAGGCGGGTCATATCGGGCGGGACGGGCTACCACGAGCGGAGGACGCCATGAGCGGCGCCGAGGGCACGGACAGCATGGTCATCGTCGGCGCGAGCCTGGCGGGCGCGAAAACCGCTCAGGCGCTGCGCGAGGACGGCTGGGACGGGCCGATCGAGCTGGTCGGGGCCGAACACGACCTGCCGTACGAGCGCCCTCCCCTGTCGAAGGGTTTCCTGCAGGGCAAGGAGGAGCGGGACAAGGTCTTCGTCCACGAGTCCGGCGCCTGGTACGTGGAGAACCAGGTGGGCCTGCGCCTGGGCCGCACCGCGGTGGCGATCGACCGCGAGCGGCACCTGGTGCGCCTGGACGACGGCGCCGAACTCCCCTACGGCAAGCTGCTGCTGGCCACCGGTTCCTCCCCGCGCCGGCTGAGCATCCCCGGCGGCGACGCGTCGAACCTGTGCTACTTCCGCACGTTGGAAGACAGCCAGCGCACGAAGGAGCAGCTGATCCCGGGCTCGCGCCTGACGATCGTCGGCGCCGGCTGGATCGGCCTGGAGGTCGCCGCCGCGGCCCGCGAGAAGGACGTCGAGGTGACGGTGCTGGAGGCGCTGGAGCAGCCGCTGCTGCGGGTGCTCGGCCCCGAGGTCGGCGCGCGCTTCGCCGACCTGCACCGCGCGCACGACGTGGACCTGCGCCTGGGCGTCGGCGTGGACTCCTTCACCCTGCAGGATGTGGACGGCGTCGAGCAGGCGACCCGCGTCCGGCTCGCCGACGGCACCGAACTCGAGGCGGACCACATCCTGGTGGCGGTCGGCGCCGCCCCGAACTCCGCTCTGGCCGAGGCGGCCGGCCTGGAGGTCTCGAACGGCGTCGTGGTGGACGCCACCTTGCGCACCTCGGACCCGGACATCTTCGCCGCCGGCGACGTGGCCAGCGCCTGGCACCCCTTCTACGAGGAGGCGATCCGGGTCGAGCACTGGGCCAACGCGCTGAACCAGCCGAAGGTGGCCGCGGCCTCGATGATGGGGGTCACGGACCTGGACTACGACCGCCTGCCGTACTTCTTCACCGACCAGTACGACCTCGGGATGGAGTACGTCGGCCACATCCCGTCCTCGGGCTACGACCAGGTGGTGTTCCGCGGCGACCCGGACTCCGGGGCGTACATGGCGTTCTGGCTGGCCGGCGGCAGGGTGCTGGCCGGGATGAACGTGAACGTCTGGGACGTGGCCGACGAGGTGCGCAGCCTGATCCTGGGGCGGGCCGCGGTGGACGTGGGGCGGCTGCAGAACGCGGCGGTGCCGCTGGCCGAGGTGGCGGCGGCCTGAACCGGCTCCGCGGCGTCAGTACTCGAGGTCGCCCTCGTTGATGCAGACGTTCAGGTACGTGATGTTGGTGGTGCTGAGGTTGAAGAGGATCCCGTGCGGATTCATCTTCCACTGCTCCCCGCGCACCCCGAGCTTGGACCAGATCCCCTCGGCCCACCAACCGTTCTCACTGTCGGCGGAGCGCACCTGGTCGGCGATGCCGTAGTTCCGCAGGTCCAGCAGATTGTTGGTGTTCTCCCACGGGCACCACAGCGAACCGGTGCTCAGCCGCACGCCGGAGGCGACGACGTCGGACGTGGTGTACAGGCAGATCTCGTTGGTGCTGCACCCGGCGTAGTCCTGGGCCACGGCGGTGCCCGGCGTTGTCGGCGGCTTGTAGGTGAGCGTGATGTCTTCTTTGGCATAGCGGATCGAGTCCCCGTCCACCACGCCCCCGGGTTTGCGGGAGAGCTGCGCGTTGATCGAGGCCTGCACCCAGTCCTGCCCCGAATTGTCGACGGACGCCGAGGCCGGGCAGGCGGCCAGCGCGGTGGCGGACAGGAGCGCGCCCGCGATGAGCGCGAGCGCAGGACGCTTGTGAAGCATGATGCCCCATTCGTCGTCGACACGGCCGGACGGTGAATCAGAGTCCTGTTTTAATGGGTCAGCTGTCAATGGACTGTCCTAAAACGGACATGGGGCTACAGCCCTTAACTCAGCCCCGCCGCCCGCGCCCGGCCCACGACCGGACCGATCGCCTCCGCCAACGCGTCCACATCAGCCTTCGTCGACGTGTGCCCCAGCGAGAACCTCAGCGACCCGCGCGCCGGCTCCCCCTCGACGCCCATCGCCAGCAGCACGTGGCTCGGCTGCGCGACGCCGGCGGAGCAGGCCGAGCCGGTCGAGCACTCGACGCCGCGGGCGTCCAGCAGCATCAGCAGCGAGTCCCCCTCGCAGCCGGGGAAGGTCATGTTCGCGATGCCCGGCAGTCCGGTGCCCGGGCCGCGGTCGCCGTTCACGATCACGTCCGGGACCTCGGCGCGGACCCGCGCGATCAGCTCGTCGCGCAGCGCGGTCAGCGTCTCGGCCCGGGCCTCGCGATCCTTCACCGCCTCGACCACGGCGGCCGCGAAGCCGGCGATGGCCGGGGTGTCCAGGGTGCCGGAACGGACGTCGCGTTCCTGGCCGCCGCCGTGCAGCACCGGGACCGCCTGGGTCTTGCGGCCCAGCAGCAGCGCCCCGACGCCGATCGGTCCGCCGATCTTGTGCGCGGTGAAGGTCATCGCGGACAGTCCGCTGGTGCTCCAGTCCACGTCCAGGGCGCCGACCGCCTGCACCGCGTCGGAGTGCACCGGGATGCCGAACGCGTGGGCGACGCCGGCCAGCTCGCGGATCGGCTGGACCGTGCCCACCTCGTTGTTCGCCCACATCACGGTGGCCAGGGCCACCGAGTCCGGGTCGCGCTCGATCGCCGCGCGCAGGGTCTCGGGGTGCACCCGGCCCAGGGAGTCGGCCGGCAGCCAGTCGATCTCGGCGCCCTCGTGCTCCTGGAGCCAGCTCAGCGGGTCCAGGACCGCGTGGTGCTCGATCTTGGGCGCCAGGACGCGCCGGCGGCGGGGGTCGGCGTCGCGCCGGGCCCAGTACAGGCCCTTGACCGCGAGGTTGTCGCTCTCGGTGCCGCCGGAGGTGAACACCACCTCCGAGGGCCGGGCGCCGAGCGCCTCGGCGATCTGTTCGCGGGATTCCTCCACCACTCGTCGGGCCGCGCGGCCGGCGGCGTGCAGGGAGTTGGCGTTCCCGGTGACGCCCAGCTGTGCCGTCATCGCGTCGACGGCGGCCGGGAGCATGGGGGTCGTCGCGGCGTGATCCAGATATACGGCCATGATTAGCTGCGATTCTAAGGGCTGGCGGGACTGTGGCGGTGATCGGCCCGGCCCCGCCCGGCCGGCGGGGATCACCCGGAGGCCGAAGGGCGCGCGGAGTTGGGGGGCCTGTTACCACCGCCCCTATGCGCCAAGGCGGTCAGCCCAGCGTGTATTCCCCGCGCAGCGCGGTCAGGACGATCCGCGCCGGGAAGACCGAGCCGGCGAAGCTGAAGTGGATGCCGTCGTGCTGCCGCGCGAGGACCCGGTGACCGGCGGGATCGGTGAGGTAGTCGGTGTACTGGCCGTGGTCGGAGGTCGGATCGGCGACGTCCACATAGCGGAGCCCGGGGACCTCCGGCACCGCCGCGCGGACCGCGTCGTTGATCCGCGCGAAGATGTGGATCCACGGCGCCGAGCGCGGCACCGGCGGACCGACCCAGTAGACGCGGCGCTGCGGGTCGCCGGCGATGAAGTCGCGGCTGACGGCCTCCACCCGGCGCGCGTACTCCTGGTTCCAGGCGTTCGACCCGACGTCGTGGCCCTCCAGCGGCCAGCCGTCGTTCGCGCCGAGGACCATGACCACCACGTCCGGATCGAAGTCGGCGGCGTCCTGCGCCGCCTCGTCCGACCAGTCGAAGACCGACGGCTGGGTCAGGCCGGTGCCGTTGCGCGCCTGCACCCGGACCTTGGCCGGGAGGTGCTCGGAGGCGACCAGGCGGGAGAGCTGCTGGCCGTCGAAGTCCGAGAGCGAGTCGCCGGTGACCAGGATGCGGAGCGGATCGGCGGCGGTGGCGCGGCGCACCTCGGCGCCGACCGGGGCCAGCCGCGGCTCGGGATCGGCCGCCACCGGGGAGCCCGGCGCGCCGTCCGGCGCCGGCGGCCGCTGGACCGGCGGCTGGAGCCGGTCCGCGTCCTGCTCCAGGTGGGTCTGCTGGTCGCCGGTGACGCTGTCGGGATGGCCGAGCATGGCGTCCAGCGAGCTGCGCGGGCGGTTCAGGTCCAGCAGGCCCGCGAAGCCGTCCAGCGGGCGCGCGACCCCCAGCAGGAGGTCGCGCGTCGGGCCGGACGGCATGCCGAGCCCGGCCCGGACCACGCCGGCGGTGTTCAGCAGCAGCGCGGTGGCCAGGGCGATCCGGATCACCCGGCCGGCCTGGCGCGCGGTGGTGACGGGTTCGGAGCTGTTCTCCTCGGACACTGCTCTCCTTTCGCGCCGCGCCTAGAACCGGAAGTAGATGAACGGCGCCACGCCTTGTCCGCCGCTGACGGCGGCGACCACCAGCAGCAGCGCCCCGAGCGAGATGCCCTGCGCGTAGACGGGGAGAGTGACGAACGCCTTCTGCAAGCGCGCGCCGGTCCCCCTGGGCAGCCACTGCACGGCCAGTGCGGTGACGATGAGCAGGACGATCGTCGGCGTGACGATGCCGGTGTTCGGGCCGCCGGCGAACAGCCGTCCGAGGACGGCGAAGGCGGTGTTCAGGTCCGGCGCGCGGAAGAAGACCCACGCCAGGCAGACCACGTGGAAGGTGACTACGCGCGCTACTGCGGTCTTCACAGGCTGGGGAATCCGCACGGGAATCGCTAGAGAAGTCCACACACGTTCCGCTGCCAAGCCAACGCCGTGGATGCCGCCCCAGATGACGAATGTCCACGCGGCGCCGTGCCACAGCCCGCCCAGGAGCATGGTCAGCATCAGGTTGCGGTACGTCTTAAGGCTCCCGCCGCGGTTCCCTCCTAAGGGGATGTAGAGGTAGTCGCGGAGCCAGCGGGACAGCGTCATATGCCAGCGCCGCCAGAAGTCCTGGAGGGAGCGCGCGGTATAGGGGCGGTCGAAGTTGTCGGGGAAACGGAATCCCAGAAGGAGTGCCAGGCCGATCGCCATGTCGGTGTAGGCGGAGAAGTCGCAGTAGATCTGGACGGCGTATCCGTAAACCGCCATAAGCGTTTCGGTGCCGTTATGTGCCTGGGGTGTGCCGAACACCGGCTCGACCAGCTTCGTGCCGATCATGTCGGCCACGACCATCTTCTTCACCAGACCGCCGGCGATCAGGCCGAACGCCCTGGCAGCCGGGACGCGGTCGGGGTCGCGCGGGCCCGCCAGCTGCGGGATGAACTCCGACGCCCGGACGATCGGGCCGGCCACGAGGTGCGGGAAGAAGGATGCGTAGATGGCGTAGTCGAGCGGCTTGGCCGGCGCGGTGCGGCCGCGATGGACGTCGACGACGTAGGAGATGGCCTGGAAGGTGTAGAAGGACACGCCGACCGGCAGGACCCAGTGGAGCAGGCCGAGGGACAGTCCCAGGGAACTGTTGACGGAAGCGCTGAAGAAGTCGAGGTATTTGAAGACGCCGAGGGCGCCGAGATCCAGGGTGACCGCGGTGATCAGGGCGGCGTCGCGGGTCTTCGTTTCCGACCGGCGCGCGATGATCGTCGCCGCGAGCTGGTTGACCACGGTGGAGCCGGCCAGGAGGAGCACGTAGTGCCAGTCCGCGGCCGCGTAGAAGTAGTACGAAGCGGCGAGGATGAAGGGCCGCCACAGGCGCTGACGGGGCATCAGACCCCAGGACAGCGGCAGGACGATCGCGAAGAAGATCGCGAACTGCACGGTGGGGAAGATCAAGGCGGCTGTCCCGAGTGGCCGGTTTCGTCAGGAAGGGTCGCAATACCCAACGAAGCAGAACACCGACGGTCACGGTCTTCCCAGCGATCGAGATCGCTCTTAGCTTGTCCGGTATGGCACCGCTCAGTGAGGACGACCCGCGCCACCTCGGGGGTTTCCGGGTGCTGACGCTGCTCGCCGTCGGCGGTATGGGGCGCGTGTACCTGGCGCTGGGGCCGGACCGGCAGGCGGTGGCGCTGAAGGTGGCGCGGCCGGAGTTCGCCGCCGACGCGCGGTTCCGGGCGCGGTTCCGGCGGGAGGTGGCGACGGCGCGGGAGGTGGGTGGCGGCACGGCGCTGATCGCTCCGGTGGTGGCCGCGGATCCGGATGCGGAGCTGCCGTGGCTGGCGTCGGAGTATGTGCCGGGGCCGTCCGTGACCGAGATGGCGCTGGGCTTCGGCCCGTTGAGCGAGGCGGGTCTTCGCACCCTGACCCACGGCCTGGCCCTGGCGCTCACCGAGGTCCACGCGGCCGGCGTGGTGCACCGCGACGTGAAGCCCTCGAACGTGCTGCTGGCCCGCACCGGTCCGCGGCTGATCGACTTCGGCGTGGCCCGCGCCGTCGACGACGTCGGCCTGACCAGGGTCGGAGCCCTGATCGGCTCGCCCGGCTTCCTGTCGCCGGAGCAGGCCCTCGGCGAGCCGGTGACGTTCGGCTCGGACCTCTTCGCGATGGCCGCGGTCGTCGCCTACGCGGCGCGCGGCCAGAGCCCCTTCGGCAGCGGCGACGGACCCGCGCTGCTGTACCGCGTCGTGCACGAGCCGCCGAAGCTCGAAGGACTCCCCGCCGACCTGACCGAGGTGCTGGCCGCCTGCCTGGCGAAGGACCCCGGCGAGCGCCCGAGCGCCCCGGAGATCGCGGACCTCATCGCGCCCGAGGACCCCTGGCTCTCGGACGCGGTGCTCGACGACATAGCCCGCCGCGAGGCGGAACTGGCGGCCTGGCTGCGGGTCACCGCCGCCGACCCGCTGTGGGTGAAGGCGGTCGACAAGGCGCAGAACGCGGCCTTCGACACGGTCGCCGACACGGCGCTGGACATAGCGAACGCGGCGGTGGTGGAGCCGACGCGGACCGGGACTCGGCGGCGGCAACGCGGGTCGGCCGACACCGGACTCGGGCTCGGCTCGGCTGCCGACCGGGCACCCGGACCGGAGACAAGTCCCGCCGACCGCACAGGCAGACCGGAGACGAGTCCCGCCGACCGCGCACACCGACCGGAACCAAACCCCGCCGACACCGCACCGCCGCCGCACTCCCCGCCGCCCGAATCCCCCGCACACGGCATTCGCCAGCCCGGCCTACCGCGCATCCCCCTCGCTCCAGCCGACCTCTCCGGCGAGACCGACTCACAATCCCCTGCCTCGGCACCCCGGCCCGGACCCGAACCGGCATCCGAACCCGCGTCCCCCGCATCCCCCGCGACCACGCGCCCCGGTGCCGCCTACACCGCGTTCCTCCTCGAACCGGACCCGCCGACCCCCGTGCCGTCCTCCGCCGCCACCCACCACCGCGCGCCGCACCGCCGGCGCTTTCCCGCCTATGCCGCCCTCGGGGCCCTCCTGGGCGCCGTCGTGACCGCCGCCGCGCTGCTGCTCCCGCACGGCGGCCACGGCAGCCCTGCGCCCCCGCAGCGGCCCGCGAGCAGCTCCGCCGGGAAGCAGAAAGCCGCTCCGTCCACCGGGGTCGGTGGGCGGAGCGGCTCAGGGGTTCGTCCGGGGACTACTTCCGCTTCAGGATCTCGTCCGTGACCTGCGGGACCACCTTGAACAGGTCGCCGATGACGCCGTAGTCGGCGAGCTCGAAGATCGGCGCCTCCTCGTCCTTGTTGATGGCGACGATGGTCTTCGAGGTCTGCATGCCGGCGCGGTGCTGGATCGCGCCGGAGATGCCGGCGGCGATGTACAGCTGCGGGGAGACCGTCTTGCCGGTCTGGCCGACCTGCGACTGGTGCGGGTACCAGCCGGCGTCCACCGCGGCGCGGGAGGCGCCGACGGCCGCGCCGAGCGCGTCGGCCAGCTTCTCGATGATCGCGAAGTTCTCGCCGCTGCCGACGCCGCGGCCGCCGGAGACCACGATCGAGGCCTCGGTGAGCTCGGGGCGGTCGCCCTTGGGGAGCACGACCTTTTCCACGATCTTGGCCAGCTTGGCCGCGTCCGACAGCTCCACGCTGACGTCCACCCGCTCGGCGGCGGCCGGGGCGGCCTCCGGGGCGGTGGCGTTCGGGCGCATCGCGATGATCGGGGTGCCCTGGGTGACCTTGGAGTGCGCCACGGTCGAGCCGCCGAAGATGCTCTGCTCGGCGACCAGCTCGGCGCTGACGTCGACGGCGTCGGTGAGGATGCCGGAGCCGGACTTGATCGCCAGGCGGCCGCCGACCTCCTTGCCCTCGGCGGTGGCCGGGACCAGCACCGCCGCCGGGGAGTGCTCGGCGACCAGCTTGGCCAGCAGCTCGGCCTTGGGCGCGGTGACGTAGCCCTCCAGCTCGGCGTCCTCGGCCACGTACACCTTCGCCGCGCCGTACTCGGCCAGCTTCTCGGCGGCCTTGTCGTAGCCGGCGCCGACGAACACGGCGCTGGGCGTGCCCAGCGCGCGGGCCTTGGTCAGCAGCTCCAGCGTGACCTTCTTGACCGCGCCGTCGGCGTGGTCGACGAGAACCAGGATCTCAGCCATCTTCCAACGCTCCCTTAGATGAACTTCTGCGCGGACAGGAACTCGGCGAGCTTCACGCCGCCGTCGCCCTCGTCGGCCACCTTGACGCCGGCGCTGCGCGGCGGGCGCTGGGCGGCGTCGGCCACCGCGGTCCAGGCGCCGCCGGCGCCGACCACGGCGGTGTCGATGCCGGCCGCGGCCGCGTCGAGCTGGGCGATCGGCTTCTTCTTGGCCGCCATGATGCCCTTGAAGGAGGGGTAGCGCGGCTCGTTGATCTTCTCCACCACCGAGACCACGGCCGGCAGCTGGGCCTTGACGATGTCGTGGCCGTAGTCGGTGAGGCGGTTCACGGTGATCTCGGTGCCGTCGATCTCGACCTTCGAGGCGAAGGTGAGCTGCGGCAGGCCCAGGCGCTCGGCCAGCATCGCCGGGACCAGCGAGGTGCGGGCGTCGGAGGCCTCCGAGCCCAGGACCACCAGGTCGTACTCGGTGGTGCCCAGGGCCTGCGCGATGGCGTAGGACGTGGCCACGGCGTCGGAGCCGGCCAGCGCCGGGTCGGACAGCAGGATGCCGGAGTCCGCACCCATCGACAGCGCCTTGCGCAGCGCGGCGTCGGCGCCGTCGGGGCCCATGGTCAGCACGGTGACCTCGCCGCCGTGCGCCTCGACGAGCTTGAGCGCCTCCTCGATGGCGTACTCGTCCATCTCGTTGAGCACCGGGTTCGAGCTCTCCCGGTCCACGGTCAGGGTGTCCGGGAGGAGCCGCTTCTCGGCCTCCGTGTCCGGTACCTGCTTCACACAGACGACGATTTTCATGATCGCTGTCCGACCTCCTGCTTGAGGGCTTCTCCGGTCTCTCCTCCGCAGCTTGCCATGGTCGGACCTGATTTTAATAAACAGAGCATCCGAACACGGGGGCAGGCAGGCGAGGCTTCCACGGCTTCCGGTGCGGCCCGGCGGTTGCCGACGGTGCCGTCCACGGGGATCGTATCCCGACAAAGTTACCGCTTGGTAGTGCCGCAAGAAGCGATGCGCGTCACGTCTCGGATGGGCCGCCCGGGGGAATGCATACGGTATTCGAGTGACTACTGTGAGGGATGGTGACCGGCTAGGATGATCAAAACACCTTGACCAGGGGGGTGGTCCGATGACCGGTCCGGAGTTCGCCTTCGAGGTACGGCCGCCGGTGCTGACCGCGTACGCCGAGTCGCTGCGGGTCGGCGCCGCGGAGCTGGCGTCGGTCGGCGAGGCGGTGGCGGCGGTGCGCGTGGAGCGCGGCTGGTTCGGCCGGCTGCCGCAGTCCGGCTTCCTGGCCGACCGCTGCGCCGCGCATCAGCAGGAGGTGCTCGCCGAGGCCGGCCAGTTGGCCGCGTGGCTGGCGGCGGCGACCCTCGGGCTCGCGGAATCCGCGGGCCGCTATTCGGCGGCCGATCGGGTGGTGGCCGGAGTCGCGGGCGCGGTGGAGACGGCGCTCGGGGTGGGGATCGAGATACCCGGCAGCGAGCCGGACGAGGCCGGCCCGGGCAACGGGACGCACGGATGAGCAGCCCGATGGAGCCGGGCGCGCCCGGGGACGGCTTCGGAGTCGGCTACGCATGGGCAGTGCAGGAGCCGCCTCGGCTCGACACGATGCTCAGCCCGGCGCACCGCGCGGCGCCGAGCGGACTGGAGGGCACGCTGACGTGGGGCGTCGCGTGGGCGCTGCGCGAGGTCGGACTGCTGGACGTGCTGGACCGGGTGACCGGCGACGCCGACGCCCTGCACGGCGCGGCGGCGCTGTGGCTGGAGCAGGCGGTCGCGGTGCGCGGCATCTCGACGCGGCTGCGGCAGGACGGCGTGCCGCTGGCCGCGAGCTGGCGCGGGGAGGCCGCGCAGGCGTTCGGGGCCGTGATGGACGCCGCCCTGACGGCGCTGGACCGGCTGGCGTTCGACCTGGCGGCGACGGCGCACCTGCTCAACCGGGCCGGCGTCGCGGCCGGGGCGGCCCAGGACGCGGTGACCGGCGTCGTCGCCGACGCCGCGGCGTGGGCGGCGGCCGAACTGGCCGCGACCGCGGTGGCCGACGTGCTCACCTTCGGACTGGCCACGGCCGGCGGCGCCCTGGCCGAATCGGCGACGCTGGCGGCGTTCCTGGCCCGCGCCGAACGGATATCGGCGGAGTTCGCGGCGCTGGTGGAGCAGCTGGCGACCGAGCTCGCGGTGTTGCGCGCGGCCCGCGACGCGCTCGGCGCCTCGCGCGGGCTCGGCGCGCTGCACGCGTTCCGAGCCCTGCGGCGGACCCAGGAGACAGTGGCGGAACTGCGCGGAGCCGGCAGCGTCCTGCGCTTGATCGAGGGCGCCACGGACGCGGCGCTCGGCCATGCCGTCGGGCTCCCGCTCGGCGCCGAGGGGGCGAAGGGCCTCGGCGCGCAGATCCGGCACACGATCACCGATGAGGCGGAACAGACCGAGTCCGGGCACTGAGCTCCATGTCGGAGCACTGAGATCGCGTCCGGACACCGAGATCCGCCACCGCCTCGCGCAACACACTTGACATTACCAAGCAAGTACTAGACGCTACTCGTCAAGTAGAGGCGACAAGGGATGGAGTCCGCTTTGGCGACCACATGGCGCACCGCCCACGAGGAGCTGGCCCGGGACCTGAACCGCCTGGTCGAGGCGCGCGTCCTGGGCCCGGTCGACGTCCTGTTCGGACTCGACAAGGACCTGCGGCGCCGGGCCTTCGAGGCGGTGCTGGTCTGGACCGAGGACCTGCTGGGCCCGGACGACGACACCGCGAGGACCACCGCGATCCGGCTCGTCGGCACCCTGTTTCCGTCCGACGAGCCCTTCAACCCGCCGGCCCAGTGGTGGACCACCCCGTTCGGCCGCGCGGTGCTGCTGCGCGCCGGCCATCCGAACGCCGAGGCGGTGTCCTTCACCGTGGCGGCGGCGATGCTCGGGATCAGCCGGCAGGGGGTGCACGACCTCGCTCGGCGCGGGAAGGTGCAGGCCCATCCGGACGGCGGGGTGACGGTCGACTCGGTGCAGGCGCGGCTGAAGGAGCGGCTGCTCGGCGATTCGGAAGCGGTCGCTTCCGAGGACAAGGGCTGAGCAGGCGTCATGCAGACCTTCACTCCGGCTGCCGCGCCCGACCTCGCGGTCAGCCGGCTCGGCTACGGCGCATCACCGCGGCTTCGCCGGAACAACTCGTCGCGCAGGTAAAGCAGAACCTTGCGACCGTGCGGGTGGACCGGCTGCCGCTCGTGTATCTCCGGGTCGGCGGCGACGGTCTGTTGCCGCCGAACTCGCCCTCGACGCCGAGGATGTGGCAGCGCTGAACGGAATCAACACCCTGACGGACTAGGACCGCCGAAGGACCACCTGGCAGGGGTTGGCGGGGTCGTCGGAGGCGCACAGGACGAGATCCGGGCCCGCCCGGTAGACGTCGAACCAGACCGAGTGGGACAGGTCGCCCTCTATCTGCAGGCGGACGCCGGAGCGGCCGCCGGGGCTCTCGGTGTCCCACATGCCCGCCGAGGCCGGCACGCCGTCGCCGGCGCCCAGGCCGCCGCCGGCCAGCGCGCCGGCGGTGTACGTGCCGTCGGCGCGCAGGACGACGGACATGCCGGAGCGCGACCGCCACGTCCCGAGCAGATCGCCGTCCGAGCCGACGGCGACGGCCTTGGCCGTGGACGACGGCGCCGCGAACCGCCACACCGGACCGCCGACCGCCACCAGAACCGCCAGCGCCACCACCGCGACCCGCCGCGACACCGCCAGATCCCGCCGCCGCCACCCGATGGCGACCGCCGAAGCGGCCACCCCGGCGGGCCAGAAGAACGCGGTCACCAAGCAGCCGAAGCACCACAGCAGCAGCCGCGGCCGCCACCGCGCCGTCAACCCGAACAGGCCCACCCCGACGCCCCACAGCGCACCGACGAGATAGAAGGCGGTCCACGGCCGCGCGTCGGGCAGATGCGGCATGTCGGGGTTCACGTGCGGGCTGTCGAAGAAGACGCGATAGGCGAAGTACAGCGCCAGCGCACCCCAGAACAGCACGCCGAGCCCGACGAGGGCGCCGACGCAGACCAGCGCGGCACGCCGCAGGCCGGGGCCGAGCGCCACGCCGGTGAGGGTCGAGGCCTCGCTCTGCATGCCGAAGAAGGGCTCTGGGTCGGCGGAGGCCAGATCGGCCTCGGACTGCTCGCCGCCGGCCGCGCTCACATCCCCGGAGAAAGGCACGCCGCCGCCGGCCACAGCGCCGGCAACCAAATCAGCCTCGGACTGCATGCCATCGGCCCCGCTCCCCTGCCCGGGCAAGAGCCCGATGCCGCCAACCCCCTCATCCCCCGCGAAACCCTCGTCGGCCATGGCGTCATCGGCGTGCGAGCCGGCGTCGGTCGAGAACACGCGCCCCACAATGCCGAAAGCCCGGCGGGAGCGAAAGCTCCCACCGGGCCGTCGGTGCGCTGAGGCGCGCGAGCCCTTACACGTTCTCCGGGAAGTGGCAGGCCACCTGGTGGGCGTAGCCGGCCGCGGAGAGGGCGCCGATCTGCAGCAGCGGGGGCTCCTGCGTGCGGCAGACTTCCTGCGCCTTCCAGCAGCGGGTGTTGAAACGGCAGCCCGCCGGGGGGTTGATCGGCGAGGGGACGTCGCCGACCAGGCGGATGCGCTCCACCTGACCCTCGGCCTTGCCCTCCTTGCGGTCCGGGTCCGGGATCGGGACCGCGGACAGCAGGGCGGTGGTGTAGGGGTGGTGCGGCCTGGTGTACATGTCGGCCTGGTCGGCGATCTCGACGATCTTGCCCAGGTACATCACCGCGACGCGGTCGGAGATGTGGCGCACCACCGACAGGTCGTGGGCGATGAACACGTACGCCAGGTTCAGCTCGTTCTGCAGGTCCTCCAGCAGGTTCATCACCTGGGCCTGGATCGACACGTCGAGCGCGGAGACCGGCTCGTCGGCGATGACCAGCTTGGGCTTCAGGGCCAGCGCGCGGGCGATGCCGATGCGCTGGCGCTGACCGCCGGAGAACTCGTGCGGGTAGCGGTTGTAGTGCTCCGGGGACAGGCCCACCAGGGACAGCAGGTCCTGCACGGCCTTCTTCACGCCGTTGGGCGTCTGGATGCCCTGGATGTGGAAGGGCGCGCCGACGATGGTGCCGACCGTGTGCCGCGGGTTCAGCGAGGACTGCGGGTCCTGGAACACCATCTGGATGTCCCGGCGCAGCGGCCGCAGCTGGCCCTGGCTCATGTGGGCGATGTCGCGGCCCTCGAACATGATCTGTCCGCTGGTCGGCTCGTCCAGGCGGGCCAGCATCTTGCCGGTCGTGGACTTGCCGCAGCCGGACTCGCCGACCAGGCCGAGGGTCTCCCCGGCGCGGACGGAGAAGCTGATCCCGTCCACCGCCTGCACCGCGCCGACCTGGCGCTGCAGCAGGCCGCGCCGGATCGGGAAGTGCTTGACCAGATTGTTGACCTGCAGCAGCGCGTCCGGTTCCACCGCGGAGGTCTCGGACGTCTGCGCCGTGGTTTCCGTGCTCACAGCGACCCCTGGATCTTCTCGGTGTATATCTCCCGGCGCCGGGCCGGGTCCATGTGGCAGCGCACCAGGTGCCCCGGCGCGGTCGCGGCCAGCAGCGGGACCTCGGTGTCGCTGCGGCCGGCCGTCTCGGTGGCGCCGTACGGGCAGCGCGGGTGGAAGGCGCAGCCGGAGGGCACGTTGATCAGCGAGGGCGGGTTGCCCTGGATCGGGGTCAGGCGCTCGGCCCGCTCCCGGTCCAGCCGCGGCATCGAGGCCAGCAGACCCCAGGTGTAGGGGTGCTCCGGCGCCTTGAAGATGTCGTGCGCGGTGCCGTACTCCACGGCCTTGCCGCCGTACATCACCATGATGTCGTCGGCGAGCTCGGCCACCACGCCCAGGTCGTGGGTGATGATGATCAGGGCGCTGTTGAACTCGCGCTGCAGGTCCCGCATCAGGTCCAGGATCTGGGCCTGCACGGTCACGTCCAGCGCGGTGGTCGGCTCGTCGGCGATCAGCAGCGAGGGGTTGCACACCAGCGCCATGGCGATCATCGCGCGCTGGCGCATACCGCCGGAGAACTGGTGCGGGAAGTCGTCCACGCGGGTGTTCGGCTGCGGGATGCCGACCAGTTCCAGCAGTTCGATGGCGCGCTTGCGGGCCACGGACTTGGAGACCTGGTTGTGGACCCGGTACGCCTCGATGATCTGCGCGCCCACGGTGTAGAAGGGGTGCATCGCCGACAGCGGATCCTGGAAGATCATCGCCATCTTCTCGCCGCGCAGCCGGCGCACCTGCTCGGAGCTGGCGCTGACCAGGTCCTGGCCGTCCAGCCAGATCTCGCCGGAGACCTGCGCGCCGCGCTTCTTCTTCTTCTCGTTGGCCGAGCGGTGCAGGCCCATGATCGCCAGCGAGGTGACGGACTTGCCGGAGCCGGACTCGCCGACGATGCCCAGCGTCTTGCCGCGCTCGAGCTGGAAGGTGATGCCGTCCACCGACTTCACGACGCCGTCGTCGGTCGGGAAGTGCACCTTCAGGTCGCGCACGTCCAGGAACCCGCGCGGGCTGGTGTTCTCCAGCGCGATGTCCTCGACGATCGCCTCGGATGCTTCGTTGCTCATGAGACCCTCACTCGGGGGTCGACGACGCCGTAGAGCACGTCGACGACCAGGTTCGCCAGCACGATGAAGGCGCTGGCCACGATCGTGACGCCCAGGATCACGGGCAGGTCGGACTGGCTCACCGCGTCGACCGCCTCACGGCCGATGCCCGGCAGGTTGAACACCTGCTCGGCGAGCACGACGCCGCCGAGGGCGAAGCCGAGGTCCATACCGAAGATGGTGACGATCGGGGTCAGGGCCGCGCGCAGCGCGTGCTTGAAGATGACCGTCCGCTCCGGCAGGCCCTTGGCCCGCGCCGTGCGGATGAAGTCCTCGTTCATGGTGTCCAGCATGCCGACCCGGGTGAGGCGGGCGTACAGGGCCGCCAGACCGAAGGCCACCGAGATCCACGCCAGCAGAAGGTGCGTGAACCAGTTCCACGGGTCCTTCAGGAAGGCGACGTATCCGGGGTCGGGCAGGATGTGCCAGTTGACCACGAACACCAGCGCCAGCAGCGGGCCGACGAAGTAGACCGGCAGCGACACGCCGACCAGGGCGGTGATCATGCCGGCGCGGTCGACGAGCGAGCCCTTCTTCAGCGCCGAGGCGACGCCCACGGCCACACCGAAGATCAGCCACAGGACCGAGGAGCCGATCGCCAGGGAGATCGTCACCGGCAGCCACTGGCTGATGCTGTGGGTCACCAGTTCATTGGTCTTGAAGGAGTAGCCCAGGCACGGGGCCGAGCAGTGGGCCATCTGCGTGCCGGTGTCGTAGTCGTATCCGACGAAGATGCCCTTGAGGAAACGCCCGTACTGCACCCAGACCGACTGGTCGAATCCGAAACGATGGATGACCGCGGCGACGGCCTGGGGGTTCTGGGTCTTGCCGACGTACTGTTCCGCCAGCGACTCCGTCGTCTGCCCGCCCAGGCGTGGGAAAACGTAGAAGATGAAGAACGTGATCAAGCTGATCACGAACAGCAGCACGACTGCTGAGAACAGACGCCTGATGATGTAGGTAATCACGGAGTGCGGCGGCGGTCGCCCGGCGACGCCGGCGGAACCTTGTGGGTTCCGCCGGCGCCACCAGGGTTCCTTGCCTTCACCTGCCTATCTGTGAAAGCGAAGGGTAGTGGCCTTCGACGGGGTGAGTGTTACTTCACGCCCATCGCGGAGAAGAGGTACATGCCGTAGCCCTGGCTGAAGATGACGTTGGTCGTCGACTCCGGACGGTACACCAGGTCCTTGTCCCAGACGATCGGGACGACGAGAGCGTCGGCCAGAGCCTGGTGGTCGATCGCCGCGTAGTCAGCGCCACGGGCGGTCGGGTCGTTCTCGTTCAGCGCCTTGGTGAAGCCGGCGTCGATCGCGGCGTCCTTGTACCAGTCCAGGTTGTAGCCGCCGGACGGGTGGATCGCCGAGGAGGCCAGCAGGCTGTACATGAAGCCGTAGCCGGACGGGAAGTCCGCGCCCCACTTCATGAAGCTGATGGCGACCTTGTGCGCGACCGCGTACTGCTGGTTGCCGGCGAACTGCGAGTTGTACTGGGCGAAGGGCTTGGTGTCGATCGTGGTGGTGATGCCGATCGACTTCAGGTTGCTCTGCGCCGTCTGGACCATGGTCGCCTCCTTGGTGGAGTTGTCGCGAGTCATGATCTCGAAGGAGTCCTTCATGGTGCCGTCGGCGTTGAAGGCGTCCGGCTCAGCAGTCTGGCACTGCTTCAGCGCGGCCTTCGCCTGAGTGGCGTCACCCTTGTTGCCGGCGGTGATGTACTGGTCGCCCGCCTTCCAGCCCGGGATCGTCGGCGGGTCGATGGTGCTGGCGATGTCGCCACCGCCGATCGGGCCACCGGACTCGGTCTGCATCGTGGCCTTGTCGATGATCCACTCGATGGCCTGACGGCAGTTCACGTTGTCGAACGGCTTCTGCATCGTGTTGATGGCGAAGTACTCGGTCGAGTTCGCGTACGCGGAGTCAGAGTCGGCCTTGAGCTTCGGGTCGGCCAGGATCTTGCTCTGGGTCGCCGGCTGCACGCCCACACCGGTCAGGTCGGCGTTGGCCGAGCCGTCGAACAGCGTGTCGTCGATCGTCGACTTGTCCTGCTTGAGCTTGATCACGATCTTCGAGGCGCGCAGGACGTGGAGCTTGTCCGGGTCCGTGCTCGGGTCGAAGTTCGGGTTCGGCGACAGGTCCAGCTCGGTACCGACCTGGTAGTTGTCGACCTTGTACTGACCGGTCGACAGCAGGGTCTTGAAGTAGTCCGCGCCGGTGTCCTTCTGACGCGGGACCGGAGCAGAGCCCGGCAGCGCCATCAGGTAGTCGAAGTCCGAGAACGGCGTGGTCAGGTTGAACACGATGGTCTGCGCGTCCGGCGTGGTGATGCCGGAGACGCCGTCGTTCGGGTTCTTGTCCTTGTAGGGACCCTGGTACTTCGTCGTGTCCTGCACGAACTGCGGGAAGTACGCCGGGCCGTTCACCAGGGTGTCCTGACCCCAGTTGGACCGCTCGATCGCGTACTTGACGTCCGCGGAGGTGACGACGCTGCCGTCCTGGTACTTCACACCCGGCTTGATCTTGTAGGTCCAGGTGAGGCCGTTGTTGGAGACCACACCCGGGCCCTGGGCCAGGTCCGGGACGACCTTGTTGCCGGCGGTGCCGGGCTGCTGCGCGTAGGTCATCATCGGGCGAGCCCAGTCGCCGATGATCGACCAGGAGAACGCGTCGTAGGTGTTGCCCGGGTCGATGGAGTCGAAGTCCGAGCGGTCCACCAGGGTCATGGTGCCGCCCTCGGCGTTCGTCGGGCGGACGATGCCGGTCACGGCGGCGTTGAAGCCGGTGGCGGCGCTGGTGTTGCCCGAGGGCACGGTGGTTACTGCGGCCGTCGGCGAGTTGCTCGAGCTGGAATTGGTCTTCGAGCTGGAGCACGCCGAGGCTGCCAGGGCGACGCACGCTGCGAGCGCGACGCCTCCCAACAGCTTGGAGCGGTTCATTACGGGTGGACCCCCTTGGTCAGCCCGGCATCCCAGAATGTGGGATGCTTTCGGTGTCTGTGCAACTGATCTTGCTGATCTCGCAGATGGCGGCGGGTGTGAGTCCGCCTGGGCCCCCGGCGGTGCGACGCCGGGGGAATTCTTTTTAGTGGGCCTTCGGGTCGAAGGCGTCACGCAGGCCGTCACCGAACAGGTTGAAGGCCATGACCGTGATGAAGATCGCAGCGCCCGGGATGATCAGGAACGCGGGGTCGACGCGGTAGTAGGAGATGGCGTCGTTGAGCATCTTGCCCCACGACGGTGTCGGCGGACGGATGCCGACGCCCAGGAAGGACAGGGCGGCCTCGAACAGGATGTTCGCCGGGATCAGCAGGGTGCCGTAGACCAGGATCGGGGCGACCAGGTTCGGCATCAGCTCGCGCATGATGATCCGGCGCGGCTTGGCGCCCAGCACCCGGGCGGCGTCCACGAACTCCCGCTGGCGCAGCGCGATGGTCTGGCCGCGGACGATACGTCCGGCGTAGGGCCAGCCGAAGAAGCCGATGATGAAGATCAGCATCGCGATGTGCAAGGTGTCGCCGGACATCCCGAACGCGTGGTCGGAGACGATGGCCGCCAGCGCCAACGCGAACAGCAGCAGCGGGAAGGCCAGGAAGACGTCCATGATGCGGGAGATGAGGGTGTCGATCCAGCCGCCGAAGTAGCCGGCGATGACGCCCAGCGCGATCCCGATGACCAGCGACACGATCGAGGCCGAGGTCGCGATCAGCAGGCTGATGCGCGAGCCGAGCAGCACCCGGGTCAGCACGTCGCGGCCGATGACCGGCTCCAGACCCAGCCAGTGGGTGGAGCTGATGCCGCCCGCCGAGCCCAGCGGCATCGAGGTGTTGGGGTCGATACTGTCCATGAACTGCTGGTTCGGGTCCGAGTTCCCGGACAGCGAGGCCAGCAGCGGGGCGAATATCGCGATCAGTACCAGCACCACGATGATGATGCCCGCGGCCATCGCCACGCGGTCCTTCTTCAGGCGTGACCAGGCGATCTGGGTGAGCGACCGACCCTCGATGGCCTTCGCCGCCGGCGTGCCCGGGTCCGGTGCGCCGGCACCGTCATCGCCGAAGTCGTCGTGCAGGGTGGAGGCGTCCCCTGGCAGCGTTGTCATGTGAATCCTCGGTGGTCGTCTGACTCGGAAGGCCTTGTGAGCGCACCGGAGAGTCAGGCAGGGCGGAGTCGTGATCGCGTCACGCCCGGCGAACGCCCCCATGCGAACGCCGGTGGTATTGCACATTGCACTGTCGGGCCGGGGCCCTCCACAGGAGACTGACGCCTCGCCCCCCGCCTTGGCTAGGGGGTTGGGGCAGCCTTGTCCGAACTGTGATCAATCCTGGATCGGCCGGTCACCGAGCTGTTTCGCGGCATCAGAGGGCGGTGTCGGCACCTGAGAAGTGGGAGGTAACCACCCCTGAGGTTAACGGGGTGTTACCCGCGACAGACCGGATCCTTAGGCGTTTGCCCCTTGACAGACGGTGCCTTAGAGGGGAAGTGATCAGCTACCTAAGGTAGGCGGGAGGCGACTGCGCGCGGCCCCGCGCCAAACGGCGCACCGCCGCGCACCCCCCTCCGGACGCCCCGGCCCGGCCCCCGGACGGGCTGCCGGACGGCTGCCGAGGGGCTGCCGGACGGGCCGCCGGGCGCCGGTGTGCGTCAGTCAAGGCGGATGCGCGGGTCCAGGAAAGCATAGGCGGCGTCGACGGCGAAATTGGCCACAACGATGAAGAGCCCTGCGAACAAGGTGACACCGAGCACCACCGGCAGGTCCTGGCCGTCCACGCCGTTCTGCGCCAGATCGCCGATCCCGTGCAGGCCGTAGATCTTCTCGGCCAGCACCGCGCCGCCCAGCAGCAGGCCCAGGTCCATGGCGAAGACGGTGGCCACGGTCGGGAAGGTGGTCCGCAGCGCCTGCCAGACCACGCGCCGGTCCGGCAGGCCCTTGGCGTGCGCGGTCCGGATGAACTGGCCCGACAACGCCTCGATCATGCCCGAGCGGGTCAGCCGCGTGTAGAGCGCGAAGTAGCCCAGCGCCAGCGTCACCCACGGCAGGACCAGATGGTCGGCCCAGATGAAGGGGTTGTGCAGGAACGAGTAATAGGAGACCGAGGGGAACAGCCAGGCCAGCTGGGCCCGGGCCAGCGGGCCGATGAACACCACCGGCAGGCAGACCCCGAGCAGCGCGACCACCCGGATCGCGCGGTCGGCCAGGCCTCCCGGGGCCATCGCCGCGACCGCGCCGGAGGCCACGCCGAGCACCAGCCACAGCACCGCCGCGCCGATCGCGATGGAGACCGTCACCGGCAGCCGGTCCAGGATCAGCGAGAACACCGACTCGTGCAGCCGCCAGGAGTAGCCCAGACAGGGCGCCGAGCAGTGCGCGGCGCCCGAGCCCGGGGGCAGGTCCATGCCCACCACCAGAGCCCTGAGGTAGTCCCAGAACTGGACGTACAGCGGCTGGTCCAGGCCCAGCCGGTGCTCGATCAGCAGCAGCTGCTCCGGCGAGGGGTCCCGGCTGGCGAACTGCGCCGCCAGCTGGTCGGTGGTGCGCCCGCCGAGCCCGGGCACCACGTAGAAGACCAGGAAGGTCACCAGGACCACGGCGAGCATGAGGATGACGGCGGTGACGGCCCGCCGGAGGAGGAAGGTCGTCATACGGCCCGCGTGCTCCCCGGATTTCGTGAGGGTTTCGGTCCGCGCGCCGCGCCGGGCCGGCCCGCGCCGGCGCCGCCGCGGCGCGCGGAGGGGGTCACTTCAGGCCCAGGACCGACAGGTCGTAGCCGCCGCTGCCGGCCTGGTCGATCATCACGTTGGTGAGCCGCGCCGAGCGGAACCGCATGATGTGCCGGTCCATCAGCGGCACGACGGCCGCCAGGTCCATCACCCGGTGGTCGATCTTCACCCAGTCCTGCTGCTGGGTGGTCGGCTCGGAACTGGCCAGCGCGGCCTTCTCCAGGTCGTTGATCGTCGGGTCGTCCAGGAACGCGTAGTTCTGGCTGCCGGTGGCCGAGATGCCGTTCCGGGTGACCAGCTGGTCGAGCATGCCGTAGCCGGTCAGCCAGTCCGGGCCCCAGTTGGCCAGGCACATGCCCAGCCGGTGCGCCTTGGCGTAGGCCTGGTTGCCGCAGTACTGGCTGTACTGGCCGAACGGGAACAGCGTCACCTGCGTGTTGATGCCGACGCCGGCCAGCGAGGACTGGATCGCGGTCGCGGCGTTCTGCAGGTCCGGGGCGTTGGTCTGCGCGGCGATCTTGAAGGTCAGCGAGCCGCTGCTGTCGAACAGGTCCGGCGATTCGGCCTTGCACTTGGCCAGCAGCGTCTTGGCCTGCGCGGGGTTGTAGGTGTAGCTCGGGAACTGCACCGCGCCGGGGATGCCGTCGGTGAGCAGGTTGGTGGCGATGGTGCCGCCCCACTGGCCGCCGAGCTGGTTCAGCACGGTGTTCTTGTCCACCGCGTACTCGATGGCCTGCCGGCAGGACACGTCCTGGATCAGCTGCGTGTTGATCGAGGAGTAGGCGATCGAGTAGTCCGGGGCGTCGTCGGTCTGCGACTTCAGGACCGGGTCCTGCAGGACCTTGGCGTGGTTGGCCACGGTCAGCGCCGAGCCCAGGTCGGCGTCGGCCTGGCCGTCCAGCAGTTCCTGGTCGCGTTCGCCGGAGTCCACGCCGAGCTGCACGTCGACCGAGTCGGCCAGGGCGGTGTGCATGTGGTTGGGGTCGGACTGCTGGTTGTACGCGTCGTTGCGGACCAGCTTCAGCTCCTTGCCCGGGGAGTAGCTGGCGATCTTGTAGGCGCCGGTGGAGATCGGCCGCTTGGCGTAGGTGTCGCCGGCGTCCTTGGAGTCCACGGTGCGCTCGACCGGCGCGGTCTGCAGCAGGGTCATCACGTAGTCGAACTCACCGAAGGCCTGCGGGAGGTTGAAGGTGATCTTCTTCGGGTCCGTGGTGACGATGATGTTGTCGAAGAGCTTGTCGCCGTCCTTGTAGACGTCGAGGTTGTCGAACCGGTGGTCGCCGGGCGGGGTCAGGATGTTGTGGAAGTAGGTCGGGCCGTTGCCGACCAGCGAGGACCAGTTGGAGCGTTCGATGGCCCAGCGGACGTCGTTCGAGGTGATCGGCGTGCCGTCCTCGAAGGTGGCGTTGTCGCGCAGGGTGTAGGTCCAGGTCCGGCCGCCGTTGCTCTGCACGCCGGGGCCGGTGGCCAGGTCGCCGACGATCTGGTTGCCGCCGGGGGTGTGCTCGTAGGCCATCATCGGCCGGGCGAACATCCGGAACAGGTTCCAGGTCTGCGCGGAGTAGGTGATTCCGGGGTCCATCGAGTCGAACGACTGCGAGGAGACCAGGTTGATGGTGCCGCCGGTCTTGGCCGAGGGGTTCAGCACCTGCTTGCTCGCCAGGTCGAAGCCCGGGCCCATGGTCGAGCCCGCGTTCGCGCCGCTGCTCGAGCCGCAGGCGGTCAGGACCATGGCGAGCGCCGCGGCGGCGGCCCCCGCGCGGATCGAGAACTTAGGTATCACAGCGGTTTCCTTCTTCATGGCTAGCGCCGTGCCGCGAAGCGTCACTGTGCGGTGGGATCGGTGGCGTTCCGCAACCCGTCGCCGAACAGGTTGAACGCCAGCACGGTGATGAATACTGCCATGCCCGGCACGATCAGATACTCGGGGTCGGTGTACACGGTGGCGACGGCGTCGGTCAGCATCTGGCCCCAGGACGAGGCAGGAGGGTTCAGACCTATGCCCAATGCGGACAATCCGGCTTCGAAGACGATGTTCGCCGGGATGAGCAAAGTGGTGTAGACGAGGATCGGCGCCAACAGGTTCGGCAACAGCTCCCGTCCCACGATCCATCGGGTCGAGGCACCCATCGCCCGCGCCGCGTCGACGAACTCCCGCCCCCGCAGCGAGAGCACCTCGGCACGCACGATGCGCGCGATGTAGGGCCAGTTGAAGAAGCCCATCACGAAGATCATGATGGCGATCCGCAGCGCGTTCCCGGACAGGCCGAAGGCCTGGTCGGACAGCGCCCCGGTGAGACCGAGCGCGAACAGCATCAGCGGGAACGCCAGGAACACGTCGGCGACCCGCATGACGACCAGATCGACCCGCCCCCCGAGGTACCCGGACAGCACCCCGAGCGCCACCCCGAGCCCGACGCTCAGCAGCGTCGCCCCGCCGGCGATCAGCAGGCTCACCCGCGACCCGTACAGCAGCCGCGCCAGGATGTCCCGCCCCATCCGCTGGTCCACCCCGAGCGGATGGGCCCAGCTGATGCCGCCGAAGCCGCCGTGCGGCCCGAAGGTGGCATCGGTGAGCTCGGGATGCAGCGTGTTCGGATCCACGCTGAAGGCCCCCGCGACCACCGGCGCGAACACCGCCAGCAGCACCAGCACGACGACGGTGCAGCCACCGAGGACCGCGGCGCGGTCGGCACGCAGCTTGCGCCAGACCGTGGCGGAGGTGGAGCGCGAGCGGATGCGCGCGGTGTTCTGGGGGGCGGGGCGGGTGAAGGCTTGGAAGGGCCACAGGGTCGCGGCGAGGCTGCGCTTGGCACGGCGCCGGCCCGGCTTGCGCGAGGACCGGGAGCGGGGTGCGGGCGCGGGCGGCGGTGGTGGCGGCGGGAGCGGTGGGGGCGTCAGGGGCGCTGGTGTTTGCGGGAGCGACGGCGGTGGCTGCTGCGGCCAGGATCGCGGCGGCGGCAGCGGCGGCACCGAAGCTTGCGGGCGCGGCAGCCCTGATGATGGCGGCTGCTCGCGCAGCAGCGAGTCCGACGCTTGCGCGTGCGGCAGCGACGCCGACTGCTGCGGCCAGGATTGCGGCGGCAGCGACAGCGGTTCCGAAGCTTGCGGCTGCGGCATCGATAGCGAAGCCGGCGCCTGCAAATGCGGCGATGGCATCGAGGGCGCTTGCGGCTGCGGCGCCGAGGGTGCCGGCGCATGCGGCTTCGAAGCTTGCGGGCGCGACACCCCTGCCGATCGCGGCTGCTCTTGCGACTGCTGCGGCCAGGACTGCGGCTGCGGCTGCGGCTGCGGCTGCGGCTGCGGCGCCGAAACTCGCGGCTGCGGCGTTGAGGTTGCCGGCGCTTGCGGGTCCTTCCGCGGCGGCGGTGGCATCCCCGGGAGCGGCGATCCTTGCGGTGCGCGCGGCTCCGGAACCGGTGCGGAGAAAGCCGGGGGCTTGTCCTTTATATAAGTCTCCGGATACGCCGGGGCCGGTTGGCCCGCGGGCTGGGTGCCGGAGCGGTCATCGAAAGCCGGCGGGGGTGGTGAATAAGGTGTCTGATACGGTAGCGGGGCTCCGGTGCGGATGCGCGGTATCAGCGCCGTCTCGTGGACGTCGGGGTCGATCGGGTAGGCGAAGAACTCCGGGTAGCTCTCCAGCCCGCGCCGCTGCCCGGGGGGTTCCGGGTCGGGCCCGGGGTCGAGCGGCGAGGTCATGAGCACCGTGCTTCCGTGTGGCAGGCATATATGGTTCGCCACTTTGCCGAATCGGCGGCTTGGCGCGCCAGTTCGAACGGCGCGCCGTTGCCGACTCGTGACATGTGCCTGAGGCCGCCGGTGCCGCTGTCCCGGCCGCTACTCCCCCAGCACGAAGCGTTGGAGCACCTCGCGGGCCTTGGCGTTGGAGCGGGCCGTCTCGGCGATCGCCGCGGACAGGGTCTGGATCCAGACGTCCAGGCCGACCTGCTGGCGCGACAGGACGATGCCGCGGACCTCCTTGCACACCTCGCCGACCGGGCCGTGCTTGGCCAGGCGCAGGGTCATGCGCTGTTCGCCCAGGGTGACGTCGACCGACTCCACCCGGCCCTCGCGGCCGGCGGCCCGGTCGGCCAGGGTGCGCTTGCGCTCCAGCCGGACCGCGCCGGGCGGCAGGCTCTCGATGAGGTTGGTGGACAGCACCCGCGCGTAGACCTCCAGGTCCGCGGTGTCGGCACGCAGGGAGGCCGCGATCAGCTCGGCGGAGACGCCGTCGTCGCCGGCGGTCGGCTCCGGCAGGTTGTCAGTGCTCATAACGCTTACTCAACCACTGTTTGGGTGCGCGCGGGATGGTGGGGCCGCGGGGCCCCACCTCGCGTGCCCCGTCCGGGCCCCGTGCCTGCTCGTACGGGCCTAGTCCAGGCTCAGCACCATCGTCGGGCGCTCGATCTGGTGGTCCGGGCGCAGCGGGCGCACCGCCGTGCCCAGGGCGAAGAACTCGGTGGTGTGCGAGCCCCAGGTGTGGCTGTGGTTGCGCAGCTGCACCCCGACGATGCCCTCGGCGTGCAGCGCCTCGGCCTCGGACTGCATCCGGGCCATGGCCAGCTCGCGGGCGTCGTACAGGGCCTGGGTGAACTGCTCCAGCTCGACGTTCTTGCCGATGTTGCCCAGCGCCGCGCCGAAGCGCTGGTGCGCGATGTGGTACACGCACGAGCCCATGACCATGCCCAGCGGGGCGTAGCCGGCCCGGATCAGCGTCCAGAAGTCCTGGCCGGACAGGTCCGAGGTGAACGGCTGGTTCTTGTTGTTGCGCCAGGTGACGTTGCCGTGCTGGCCGCTGCCGTCGTCCTTGACCGCGGTGCCGATCGCGATGAACTCCGCGACGTCGTTGCCGAACTCCTTGAACTCCACCTCCAGGCGGACGCCCACGATGCCGTCCGCGCCGAGGGCGTCGGCCTCGGCCTCCATGCGGGACATGGCCAGCTCACGGGCGTGGTACATGGCCTGGCTCAGGACGTCGAGCTCCTGGCTCTTGCCCCAGCGCGCCACCTGCAGGCCGACGTGGTAGATCGAGGAGCCCAGGACCAACCCCAGGGGCCGGAAGCCGGCCTCCTTGACCAGCAGGAACTCGTTCACCGACAGGTCCGAGGTGAAGATCGCGCCGGGCGAACCGGGCTTGAGCTCGGCCAGGCGCCGCATGGCGTCCTCGGGCACGCCCTCGGCGGTGTGGGCGATCTTGTCAGCCATCTTCGTCTCTCCAGCCCTCGTTGATGCTGATGCGCGTCACAGGTATCGCACTGACGACTCACTCCGGGCGGCGGCGCGCCGCTCCGGGTCCAGCGACATGATCGCCAGCGAGCCGGTCCGGGCCGGCTGGCCGGTGGTCTTGAACGCCGCTATGGCGGTGCCGATCGCCGTCGCCTCGCAGATGTGGTCCCGCTGGCCGTCGGTGACCGGGCACTCCCGCTCCCGGATCTCCAGCTCGATGGAGGACACCACCACGCCGTCGGCGTGCACGCCCTTCACGTGCCGGGCCAGCTCGGCCCGGGAGGCGTGGCGGGTCTGGTTCACCAGGTCGGTGTAGCCGGCCACCTCCTGGTTGCCGGCCCAGCGGCGCGAGGACATCCGGGTCCACCAGTCGTCGTGCCGGGTGCCGATGGCGATGCCGAGCACCAGCGAGACCGGGACCCAGCCGTTCATCACCAGCTTGGCGAACTCCTGGCCGGTGACGTGCGAGGTGAACGGCGTGCGCGGCCGCACCGCGCTGTTCGCGGCGCGCACCGCGGTGCCGATCGCCGAGAACTCCAGGCCGCCGGCCGGGAAGCGCCCGATCGTCAGCCGGACCCCGACCACGCCGTCCCCGCCGAGCAGCGAGCACTCGGTGCTCATCCGGTCCACCGCCAGTCGGCGGGCCTCGTACAGGGACTGCGTCAGCGGCCCGTAGGCCGAGTAGCGGCCGGTGGAGGTCGAGGTGTAGCCGGCGCCGCCCATCCACGCCCCGGGGCAGTTGTAGGCGCCGGTGTAGCCCAGGTGGTAGACGCACGAGCCCAAGACCTGGCCCACCGGCTCGAAGCCGGCGGCGCGCACGGCGGCGAACTCGTTGGTGGTCAGGGCCGAGCCCCAGGTGCCGGAGCCCCGGATCTCGTCCATCCGGGCCTGGGCCGCCTGCGGGAGCTGTTCCATGGCCGTGCGGGCCTCCCTTGGCCTGGTCGGGTTCCCACGGGCCTACAGGGGGCCCGCGGGACGTGCTCGGGCGGGTCGGGTCGGGTCGGATCCGGTCAGCGTCCGGTGAACGCCGCCTTCTCCTTGGCGACGAAGGCCCGCATGCCCTCGGTCCGGTCCTCGGTGGCGAACGTCCCGGTGAACTGCAGGCGCTCGATCTCCAGACCGGTGTCCAGATCCACCTCCAGCCCGCGGTTCACGGCCTCCTTGGCCGCCTTCAAGGCCAACGAGGGACCGCCGGCGAAAGTGCCGGCCCACTCCACAGCAGTCTTGTACACATCCGCGGCCGGCACCACGCGGTCCACCAGGCCGATGGCCAGCGCCTCGGTGGCGCCGACCTGCCGCCCGGAGAAGATCAGGTCCTTGGCCCTGGCCGGACCGACCAGCCGCGGCAGCCGCTGGGTCCCGCCGGCGCCGGGGATCAGGCCCAGCAGGATCTCCGGCTGGCCGAGCTTGGCGTCCTCGGCCGCGACCCGGAAGTCGGCGGTCAGGGCCAGCTCACAGCCGCCGCCCAGGGCGTAGCCGGTGATGGCGGCGATGACCGGCTTGGGGATGGCGGCCAGCGCCTTGAAGGCGTCCTGGAGCCGCACGGAGTGCTGGGCCATGTCCGCGTAGGACATGTCCTGCATCTCCTTGATGTCGGCACCGGCCGCGAAGACCCGCTCACCGCCCCAGATCACCACCGCGCGGATCGCCGGGTCGGAGCCGACCTGCTCGGCCGCCTCGTGCAGCTCGCGCTGCACCTGCACGTTCAGCGCGTTCATCTTCGGGCGGTCCAGGCGGATGACGCCCACCGATCCGTCGGTCTCCACGCGTACGAACTCGCCCATGCGGCGCTGACCCTTTCTCGCGAGCCCGGGTTGCGGACTTCTTCTGGGGCTTCTACTGCGAGTTCTCATCAAAGCAGAAGCCCGTACCCGCCGGGAGGGCGGGCACGGACTCGGTGATCTGTATGGGTGTCGCGGCGCCCGGCTCGGCGCCTGCGGCTCAGTACTGGGGCGTGGTGCCGTTCAGACCGACGTTGAAGTGCGGGATGTCGAGCGTGTCGGACGTCAGCGTGTACTGGTCGACGTGCACGTCGGTGAAGGTGACCGGCGGCAGCGGCAGGTTCAGCTGCAGCAGGCCCATCACCAGCTGGCTCGTCGCGTCCGTCCCGGCCTCTCCGGGCGGGCCCAGCGTGACCTGGCCCAGCGGGATGCCGAGGATCGGCAGGTCCATGACGCCCTTCTGCTGCAGGACGTGCAGGGTGACGTTGGTCAGGGTGACGTTCTTGCCCTTGCCGCCGTCGGAGTAGACCTTGGTCTTGCCGTCCTCGTTGTAGGTCACCATGTCGGTCAGGTCCACGCGGTCCGCGTGGATGACCATGACCTGCACCGTCTTGCCGTCACCGGTGTTGACGTCCTGGAAGCCCTCGAACTTCTGGTTGGTCAGCGTCAGTGAGCTGGCGTCCAGGTGCCACTCGACCTCGCGCAAGGCACCCGCGGGAACCGCCGCGACGCAGGAGGTGGCGGGGAGCTGGTAGGTCTTCCCCTGGTAGGTGATGGTCCCCGGAGCGCTCGAGGAGCTGCTCGTCGTCGAGGGCGCCGTGGTCGGCGCCGAGGACGAGCTCGTGGACGTCGGCGCCGGCGCCGACGGCTTCGACTCGCTCGACGTCGGCTGCGGCGTGGTCGGCGTCGGCGTGCTCGGCTTCGAGGTCGGCGGCGTCGAGGGGCTCGACGAGCTCGACGAGGAGCCGCCCAGCCCGATCGACAGGATCGGCGACGCGGACGAGGTCGGGTCCGACGTCGGGTTCGCGGCCGGCGCGGCGGACAGCTTGTTGACCGTGGAGCTGCTCGACGAGGAGGTCGGCGCCGGGTTGAACACCCCGTTCACCGTCGTACCGAGCCAGCCCAGCGGGTCCCACCAGGGCGCCGACGAGCTCGAGCTCGGGCTCGGGCTCGGGGTGCTGGTCGGCGCGGCCGGCTTGGTCGAGGTGCTGGACGTCGGCGCCGGCGCGGTCGGGACGCCGGTCGGCGACGGCTTGGCCGGCGAGGTGGTGCCGGACGGCGCGCTCGAGGGCCGCGAGGACGGCGCCGCCGGCGGCGCGGTGGTCGAGCCGGAGGACGGCTGCGGGGCGCCCGGGGTCTTCGCCGTCGTGCCCGCCTTGGTCGAGCTCGAGCTCGACGTCGGGCCCGAGCTGGGCGCGGACGTGGGCGCGGAGCTCGGGGCCGAGCTCGGCGCGGTGCCCTTGATGCCGGGGTTGGCCTGCGCGGTCGATCCCGGCGCGCAGTTCGTGGACGCCGCGGCGGGCGCGGACGAGGAGGCGCTGGCCGCGTTCGCGACCGTCGGGACGACCGCGACGCCGGTGGCGGCCAGGAAGACCGCCGGCAGCCCGATCGCGGACACCATCCGGGCCCGCTTGGTGTGCGCGGCGTCGACCAGGCGCGCCGCCTCGGTGGCCAGCAGCGGCGTCGGGACGACCGCGCGCGGCTTGTTCACGCCGCCGCCGCGCGAGCGGAGCGGGACGTCGTCGGGCTCCGGTTCCGGGCCGGCGTCGAGGCCGAACACGCCCGGCACCGGCGCCGAGCCGTCGCGGCGGGCCCGCAGCAGGGCGCGCAGCACCGCGTCGTGCTCGGCGGACCTGCCCGCCTGCGCGTGTCCGGCGGTGTTCTCGTTTCCGTTGCTGCCAGTGGCACTCAAGACGTCAAGCCCCCTGCAGGTGTGTCCTCGGCGCGGGGCAGCCGCGGGATGACATCCCGCGGCTGCGCGGCCGGAACAGTATCGGCGGGTGTGGGGTCGCCGGTCTGCGGCAGGGCCGAGGTCATCTCGCCTCTGGTGCCCTGGTAGCCCGCGACGCCCGGGATGGGTTCGGCGGCCGAGAGCGGCTCGGCCTCGAACTGGTAGGGGGCGGCCTGGTCCCCGGCCTCGGAGCCGGCCTGGCCCAGCGGCGCGCGCGCCGAGGGCGGCATGTCGCCGGACAGCGCGTCGCGGTAGGCCTGTTCGGCTCTTGCCTGGGCGGCGATCTGCTCGTCGGTCAGCCGGGGCGTCCAGGAGAACGCCAGGCCGCCGCCGAAGACCCCGAGCAGCATCCCGAGCAGGAAGCCGCCGAAGTTCGAGACCACCATCGACAGCAGCGCGCACACCAGCGTGAAGACACCGGCGAACACCCGGTAGCCGGGCGCGAACCACATGGCGGCGGCCATCATGATCAGCGCCGGCGTGATGGCCATCGTCGACACGCCGGCGATGCCGGCCATCTTGATGTTCAGCTTGTGCTGGACCAGCAGCGGCTGCAGGAACGGGATGCTCCACAGCTCCAGGGCGGCCAGCAGAGTCCACAGCC
Organism: Catenulispora sp. GP43; assembly: GCF_041260665.1. Lineage (NCBI taxonomy): Bacteria > Bacillati > Actinomycetota > Actinomycetes > Catenulisporales > Catenulisporaceae > Catenulispora > Catenulispora sp. GP43. The sequence goes on from NZ_JBGCCT010000035.1 coordinate 115,951, forward strand.
CGGCCCAGAACGGGCGGGAGCGGCGCCACACCTTGAACCCGCGCCATCCCCTGGCCAGGACGTTCTCTTCGCCCCCGGACAATTCGGCGTTAATGGTGCTCACGACTACTCCCGACATGTGCTGAATGGGCGGGGTGGGCGCGCCCTACTCGCGCCCACCCCCAGGTGCGTCTGCGGAACCCTTCAGGTCCTCGAAAGGCTAGTAGCAGCCCTGGGCGCTGAGGTTCGCCGAGATCGACAGGCCCTTGAGCGCCATCGTGCCGGCGGTGGTGGAGTAGGCGGTCTGCTTCACGTCCGTCAGCACCGCGTGGTCCACGACCTGGCCGAAGTCGCCGGCGGCGAACGGCGTGGTGGAGCCGTCCGGGTTGCCGGTGTGCTTCTCGAAGCCCTGGATGCCGGTCTTGCTGGCGATGTCCGCGGCGCTGGCGCCGATGGTCACGCCGGTGAAGGTGGCGTCCGCGTTCACCTGGTCGGCGTCCAGGACCAGGTCGGTGGCCTGGACCGGGGTGCCGCCGCCGCCGGCGCGCAGGATGATCGACAGGTTGCCCAGCACCGGGATCGGGACGACCACCGACTGGCACATGTTGGTGATGGTGGCGCTCTTGATGCCGGCCACGGCGACCGCGTGCGGCTTGCCGTTGGCGTCGACGACCACGTCGCCGGACTGGGCGAAGGTCTGGCCGTCCAACTGGTCGGCGGAGACCTCGAACCGCTGGCCGGACACGGCGAAGGAGCTCGCCAGCACACCGTTGGCCATCGCGACGGTCATCGCGCCGGCGATGCCGACGGTGGGGACCATCACCAGGGCGAAGCGCTTCCACTTGGTGCCGCCCAGCACCTGGGAGCCCAATGCGTCCTTCATGCGTTACTCCTCCACGAGCGGATGGGACGGGTCCAGCACGCGCCGGACCGCGGCATGCGGGCCGATGTGACCCGTGAGGGCCTTCGGCAACGGCAGCGACGAGAAGCTCTGCCGACCCGGTGGGGACCTGTCCGCCGCGCGATCGTTTCGGGGATCGTCGGATTAACAGACCGAGCGGATGTGATCGTGGTCTACTCGCGCCCGCCGCACAAGGGGTTCGTTACCGACCGGTAACACGATCGGGGGACAGTCTTTGCCCGCCGAGGGGGCTTCGGGGCCTCATAAACGAGAACTGACGGCTCATTAGACACACTGTGTAGTTGCGGAACCCGGACAAACCGGGGTGATATCCCGGCTGTGACCCCGCTCTCATCCGAAGTCTGACGAGCCGTCAAGCCGGTGTGACACTTGGCAAAGAAAAAGTAAAATGATGGCCCCCACGCCGGTCTTGATCAGGCGCGGGGGCGTTTTTGCAGGTCATGGAGAACCCTGCGGTCCCGGCCCCCGAAGGGCCCGCGGACCGGGCTCCCAAGGCGTCAGAACAAGACCCTGGTCAGCTTCTGGCGGCCGGTCGCGGTGCGCGGGTCCTCCGGGCCCAGCAGCTCGAAGAAGTCGAGCAACTTCACCCGTGCGGCGTCCCGGTCGGCGCCGGCGCTGCGGGCCACGAAACCCACCAGCCGGTCGATCGCCTCGTCCACCCGGCCGGTGGACAGGTCCAGCTCGGCGGCGGCGATCTGGGCCTCGGCGTCGTCGGGCTTGGCCGCGGCGTCGGCCCGGACCTGGTCGACGTCCAGGTCCCGGGTGTTCAGCATCAGCTCGACCTGGGCCAGCGCCAGCTTGGCCTCGGTGTCGCCGGGGTTGGTCTTGAGCACGTCGCGGAAGGCCTGCGCGGCGCCGTCGAGGTCGTTCTCCTCCAGCGCCGAGTAGGCGGCGGCCAGCGCCGGGTCCATCGGCGGCTCGGGCAGCTCCTCCGGGGCCTGGCCGTCGGCGGTGCCGGTGACGCCGTTCTCGGCGGCCAGCCGCAGCAGTTCGTCCAGGTACCGGCGGACCTGCGCCTCCGGGACAGCGCCCGGGAACAGCGGGACCAGCCGGCCGCCGACCACCGCCATCACCATCGGGATGGACTGGATGCCGAACTCCTGCGCCAGCAGCGGGTTGGCGTCCACGTCCAGCTTGGCCAGCACGAAGCGGCCGGCGTACTCGGCGGCCAGCCGCTCCAGCACCGGGGAGAGCTGCTTGCACGGGCCGCACCACTCGGCCCAGAAGTCGATGACGACCGGGACGGTCATCGAGCGTTCGATGACGTCGGCGTCGAAGGTGGCGTCGGAGGTGTCGAAGACCAGGGGCGAGGCGAGGGCACCGGTACCGTCGGCAGCCGCGCCGGAGCCGTCGGCCGGGGCCGCCTGCGCCGGCGCGGCCGGCGCGGCCTGCGGCTTGGCGGCGAGGGCCCCGAGGTCCACCACGCCGCGCAGGGCTGAGGCGGGCAGGCCGGAGCCTCCGCCGGCGGCCATCCCGGGGATCTGAGGTCGCTGTCTCATGGCGCCATCCTCCCCTTTCCGGCTAACCTCACGCCAACTCCCCTCCGGGTCCCCACCTGAAGGGGAGGCTGGCGCTCTTGCGTGTCCCGCTCGTGGAAGCAAGACTGATCATTAAGAATACGCGACGAAGCGTATCGCAAAAGACCGGGCCGCGTGAAGATCGGGTTAACAACCCGGCAGCCGGGCCCGGCGAGTACGCGCAGCCGTAGCGGGCATCCGACGACGAGCGACTTCTGAAGGAGGCGGCAGCCATGGCGTCCGGGCTCGAGGACACCCCGCGCAGCTCGTCGGTGCAGGCCGCCGCCCGCACCCGCGGCCGCCCCCGCAACGCCGACGCCGACACCGCCATCCTGGCCGCGACCCGCGCCCTGCTCGCCGAGCGCGGCTGGCCGGACCTCACCATCGCCGAGGTGGCGTCCCGGGCGGGGGTGGCGAAGACCACGCTCTACCGCCGCTGGCCGGGCAAGGCCGACCTCGTGGTGGACGCCATGGCGGAGCTGTTCTCGCACCTGGAGGTCCTCGACCGCGGTTCGATGCTGCAGGACGCCCTGGCCACCGTCGGCCAGTACGTGGAACTGCTGCAGCTGCCCGAGACGCAGGCGGCGCTGCTCGCGCTGTCCGCCGAGGCCGACCGCGACGACACGCTGCGCGCGAAGGTCATCGACAAGGTCATCGATCCGCAGCGGCACCTGGTGTACGAGGCCTGGGAGCGCGCGTGCCGGCGCGGCGAGGTCGAGGGCGAGACCGACATCGACCTGATCTTCGACATGATCTGCGGCACCCTGGTACACCGGATCCTGATCAAGGGGCAGCCGGTCGACGAGGACTACCTGACGCGGTTCGTGTCGGTGGTGCTCGCGGGGCTGGCGCAGCTGCGGCTCAGCGGCGGGATCTAGAGCTCCGGCCCCAGCAGGCCTCGGGCGCGCGGGTCAGCCCTCTGACGGCGGCCCATCCAGGATCCTGCTGTCGCTCCGGGCGATCTGCTCGACGGCCCAGTCCGACCACTCGCGGCTCATGGCCGCCATCCGCTTGGCGAACTCGAGTACCAGCCGGCCGTAGACGTGCAGGTCCTCGTCCTCCCACTCGATGGACGACTCCAGCTCCGTCATCGCCGCGACGTCCTTGTCGGCCATCTCCCCCAGCCAGGCCAGGAACCCGGTGGCCTGCTCACGGGAGACCGCGCCCAGCAGGAACACCTTCAGCAGGCCCTCGCTGCGCGGGTGCACGTCGGTCTCGACCTCGAGCAGCCAGTGCTGGAGTTCGGCGTGGCCGGCCTCGGTCAGCGCGTACTCCTTGCGGCCCCGGGGCCCCTCCGCGGAGGCGGTCAGCAGACCGGCGGCCGCGAGCTTGTTGAGCTCGGAATAGACCTGGCTCTGGGTGGCCGGCCAGATGTTGTGTAGCGAGGCGTTGAAGACCTGCATCAGGTCGTAGCCGCTGGCCGGCTGCTCACGCAGCAGGCCCAGCAGCGCGTGTCGCAGGCTCATGCGATCCGCCTCGCTTCCGGTGCGACGGACGTCCCGTCGATCGATCATCCCCACGCCAGGTCTATCACGACCCCTCACGATTGACAGGTCGAGACAGGACCTTCTAACTTCGACCTGTCACAAGTGGAATGTCGTCAGTGGACTGTCAGTACCGAACCCTCCGTCGCGCTCAAAAGGAGCCCCCGTGGCGTACCTCATCGCCTTCGCACCCTGGATCGCCTTCGCGGTCGTCCCCGGCAGCGCATGGTCCTGGGCCGCGCTGATCGCGCTCGCCGTCTCGGTGGCCGGCGTGCTCCGGCAGGCCCGCGCCGGCCTGCCCCTGGACGCCCAGGTCATCGCAATCGGCTCGGCGGTCTACTTCGCCGCGCTGACCGTGCTGGCGTTCGCCGATCCGCGCACCGCCCTGCACGCGTACACCCCCGCGCTGGCCTCGGGAGCCCTCGGGCTGATCGGGATCGGGTCGCTGGCCCTGCGCGAGCCGTTCACGCTGGGCATCGCCAAGCAGGAGATGCCGCGCGAAGCCTGGGACCACCCGGAGTTCCTGCGGGTGAACGTGGTCATCACGGCGGTGTGGACCGCGAGCTTCGCGGTCGGCGCCGTCGCCCTGGCCTTCCTGGCGCACTCGCCGGCGGCGCCGCGCGTCACGGTCCAGGTCGCCGCGTTCGCCGTGCCGATGGTCTTCACCGGTCGCTACGTCGCCGCGGCCCGCGCTCGGGCGGCTGCGGCATAGAGCACAGAAAAAGATCGGCCGGGCCTGTGCGGGCCCGGCCGATCAGAACACTCTGATACCTCGATACCTCAGATCCGCGCGGGCTCGCGGTAGACGCCCCACTCCTCGCGCAGCGCGTCGCAGATCTCGCCGAGCGTCGCCTCGGCGCGCACCGCGTCCAGCATCGCCGGCACCATGTTCGCACCCGTTCGCGCCGCGTCGAGCATCGTGGCCAGGGCGGCCTGGACCGCCGCGTCGTCGCGCTCCGCCTTGCGGGCGCCCAGGACGCGCACCTGCTCGCGCTCGACCTCGTGCGAGACGCGCAGGATCTCCAGCGGCTCGTCGATCGCGTCGGTGTAGGCGTTCACGCCGACGATGCGCTTGTCGCCCTTCTCGACGGAGCGCTGGTAGGCGAAGGAGGCCTCGGCGATCTCCGAGGTGAACCAGCCGTCCTCGATGCCGCGCAGCAGGCCGGCGGTGATCGGGCCGACCGGGTGCTGGGCGCCGTTGGGGTCCAGGTCCTTGATGCGCTGGAAGATCGCCTCGGCCTCGGCCTCGATACGGTCGGTCAGGGCCTCGACGTACCAGCTGCCGCCCAGCGGGTCAGCGACGTTCGCCACGCCGGTCTCCTCCATCAGCACCTGCTGGGTGCGCAGGGCGATCTCGGCAGCCTTGGAGGAGGGCAGGGCCAGCACCTCGTCCAGGGCGTTGGTGTGCAGCGAGTTGGTGCCGCCCAGGACGCCGGCCAGGGCCTCGATCGCAGTGCGGACCACGTTGTTGTACGGCTGCTGCGCGGTCAGCGACACGCCGGCGGTCTGGGTGTGGAAGCGCAGCCACTGCGCCTTCTCGGTCTTGGCGCCGTAGACGTCGCGCATCCAGCGGGCCCAGATCCGGCGGGCCGCGCGGAACTTCGCGATCTCCTCGAAGAACTCCACGTGCGCGTCGAAGAAGAACGACAGACCCGGGGCGAACACGTCCACGTCCAGGCCGCGCGACAGACCCAGTTCCACATAGCCGAAGCCGTCGGCCAGCGTGAACGCCAGCTCCTGCGCGGCCGTGGCCCCGGCCTCGCGGATGTGGTAGCCGGACACCGACAGCGGCTTGTACGCCGGGACGTTCTCGGCGGTGAACTCCATCAGGTCGCCGATCAGGCGCAGGTGCGGCTCGGGGTCGAACAGCCACTCCTTCTGCGCGATGTACTCCTTGAAGATGTCGGTCTGCAGCGTGCCGTTGAGCAGGCCGATGTCCACACCCTGACGCTCGGCGGCGACCAGGTACATGCAGAACACCGGGACGGCCGGGCCGCTGATCGTCATCGAGGTGGTGACCTCGCCCAGCGGGATGTCGTGGAAGAGCACCTCCATGTCGGCGGCGGAGTCGATGGCGACGCCGCAGTGCCCGACCTCGCCCAGGGCGCGCGGGGAGTCGGAGTCGTGGCCCATCAGGGTCGGCATGTCGAAGGCCACGGACAGCCCGCCGCCGCCGGCAGCCAAAATCATCCGGTAGCGCTCGTTGGTCTGCTCGGCGTTGCCGAAGCCGGCGAACTGCCGGATGGTCCACGGCTTGCCGCGGTAGCCGGTCGGGTGGATCCCGCGCGTGTAGGGGAATTCCCCCGGCCATCCGATCCGGTCGAAACCGGGGACCTCGGAACCCTCCGGCGGGCCGTACACCGGCTCGACGTCGGTGCCGGAGATCGTGGTGAAATCGGCGTCCCGCTTGCGCGCGGCGTCGTAGCGCGCCCGCCAGCGGTCGCGGCCTGCGGAGATCTGCTCGGAGTCCATGGTCCGAAATTTTACTAGGACGTCCTACTAAATGCGAGGCGGCCACCCTGACCAGGCGATGAACAGTTCGGATGCGGCTGTCGGCCCGGTCGCTGGGCCTCGAACGCTAGGCCTCGAAGTCGCCCGCGGCGATCCGCAGGTCCCGCAGCACGGCGAACAGCTCCCGGTGCTGCTCGGAGCTCAGCGCGCTCATCCCGAACTCGGCGGCCATCAGGTCGGCGGTCGCCGCCTCGACGACCTGCCGCCCCTTGGCGGTGATCTCGGCCAGCGTGCCGCGGCCGTCGTCGGGGTTGGGGCGCCGGGCCACCAGGCCGGACTTCTCCAGCCGGTCGATGATGTTCGTGACCGACGTCGGGTGCACCTGCAGCCGCTCGCCGACCTTGGACAGCGGCAGCGACCCGGCCCGGCTGAAGGTCAGCAGCACCAGCGCCTCGTAGCGCGCGAAGGTGAGCTCGTAGGGCTTGACGATCGCGTCGACCCGGGCCAGCAGCAGCTGCTGCGCGCGCATGACCGAGGTGATGGCGAGCATCGAGGTCGACTCGCCCCAGCGGTCCGTCCACGACTCGAAGGCGCGCTCGATCGGATCGAACGAGAGATTGCGGTCCTTGGGCACGCGGTCACGTTAGTCGCTCCGCGCCGGCCTGAGACCGGGGCGCCCGGGTGGCGGACGGGAAGCTGTGCGCGTTGAGTGGACGAACGGCCGAGGAATCGCGTTGACTGGCAAACGTGACAGAGGTCAAGAGCGAACCGGGTACGCCAGAGGCCGAGAAGGCCGCCGCCGCATCATTCCCCTGGCCGATCCACGAAGCAGTGCTCGACAACGGACTGCGTGTCGTGGTCAGCCCCGACCCCACCACGCCGATCGCCGCCGTGAACCTCTGGTACGACGTGGGCTCGCGCCACGAGCGGGCCGGGAAGCACGGATTCGCGCACCTGTTCGAACACTTGATGTTCGAGGGATCGGCGAACGTGGCCAAGGGCGAGCACTTCGAGTGGGTGACGGCGGCCGGCGGCGCCGCGATCAACGCCACCACCAGCCCCGACCGCACCAACTACTACGAGGTCATGCCCTCCTCCCAGCTGGAGCTCGCGCTGTGGCTGGAGGCCGACCGCATGGGCTCGCTGGCCCTGGGCCAGGAGACCCTGGACAACCAGCGCGAGGTCGTGAAGAACGAGCGGCGCGAGCGCTACGACAACCCGCCCTACGGCCGCTGGGTCGAATACGCCCTCGAACTCACCTTCCCCGAGGGCCACCCGTACCACCACACCACCATCGGCTCGATGGACGAGCTGCAGGCCGCGGCCCTGGAGGACTTCCAGGACTTCAACGCGGTCTACTACTCGCCGAACAACGCGGTGCTCACCGTCACCGGCGACGTGGACGCCGAGGAGGTGGTGCGGCTGGCGGACAAGTACTTCGGCGGCATCCAGCGGCACGGCGACATCCCGGCGGCCCCGGACGGCACGCTGGGCTCGCTGAAGGTCGGCCAGACCACGCGCCGCGTGGTGCCGGACGACTCGGTGCCGCGCCCGATGACCTTCTTCATGTTCCGCTCCCCCGACGCCCGCCACGAGGACTTCACCGCGGTCGAGGTGCTGGCCGCGGTGCTCGGCCGGGGCCGCGGCGCCCGGCTGTACCGCAAGCTGGTCACCGAGAAGAACCTGGCGCAGCGCGAGGAGTCCTACTCCTCGGTGTGGAGCCTGGCTTACGGCGCCTCGGTGTTCTTCAGCTACTTCAGCCCGCGCGACGGTGTGGAGGCCGCCGACGTGGAGCGCGAGTTCACCGCCGTGCTCGACGGGCTGGCCGACGGCTCGGCCCCGGTCTCCGAGGCCGAACTCGGCCGGGCCAAGGCCCTGCTGACCAGTGACTGGCTGCGCGGGGTCAGCGAGCTCGGCGGGCGCGCCGACCTGCTAGGCCGGTACGCCACCGTGGACGGCGACCCGAAGATCGTGCGCGAGTACCTCGGGCGTCTGGAGGCGGTCACCGCCGAGGACGTGCAGCGGGTCGCCGCCCAGATCCTTCCCGACGACAACCGCGTCGTCATCGAGTACGTGACGAGCGCGACGTCCGGCGACGCCGAGGGCGACGCGGACGACGCGGGCGACGCCGAGGAGGCCGACGCATGAGCAGCAGCAACACTCTGATCGCCGACAAGCCGGCCGGCGGCCCGCCCCGGCCGTACGAGTTCCCGGCCGTCGTCCGCACCGAGCTGCCCGGCGGCCAGATCGTCGCCGCGCACCTGCCCGGTCAGCGCATGGCGTACGCCGGCGTGCTGCTGGAAGCCGGGTTCGTCCGGGAGCCCGCGGGCAAGGAGGGCGTCGGCAAGATCACGGCGGACCTGCTGCGCGAGGGTACCGAGCTCAAGACCGGCGACGAGTTCGCGCTGGCCCTGGAGTCGCTGGGCGCGTCCTGGTCCGGCTCGGTCGACACCGACGTGTTCCGGGTCGGCGTGCAGGCTCCGGTGGACCGGATCGGCGCCGCGGTGGCCCTGCTCGCCGAGGCGCTGCGCCGCCCGCGCCTGGCCGAGAGCGACTTCGACCGGGTGCGCAGCGACCGCGTCGCCAAGCTGACCACGGCCTGGGCGATGCCCGGGACGCGCGCCAACGAGGCCCTGAACCGCAGGCTGTACCTGCCGGAGAGCCGTTACAGCAAGCAGGACACCGGGACCGTCGCCTCGGTCAGCGCCCTGACGCTGGATGACGTGCGCGCGTTCCACGACGCGCACCTGGCGCTCGGCGGCACGCTGCTGCTGGCCGGCGACCTGTCCGGGGTGGACGCCGCCGCGCTCGGCGAGGTCCTGCTGGGCCAGGCGGGCCCCGCGATCACGCCGCCGGCCCCGACCGGCGCCCGCGACCTGCTGGACCGCGAGATCGTGGTGGTGGACCGGCCCGGCGCCGTGCAGTCGGTCCTGGCGATCGCGCACCACGCGCCGCGCCGGGACACCCCGGACTACACCGCGATCGAGGCCATGGCCACGATCCTGGGCGGCACCTTCAACTCGCGGCTGAACCACCAGCTGCGCGAGGTGAAGGGCTACACCTACGGCGCGCGCGGCGGCTTCGACCTGAACCGCGAGAACGGCGTGTTCTCGGCGACGGCCTCGGTGCACACCGAGGTGACCGCCGAGGCCGCGGTGGACGCGCTGGCCGAGATCGAGCGCATCAAGAGCGGCGGCGTCACCGACGACGAGCTCGCCTCGACCAAGGCCTACCGGACCGGCTCGCTGCCGATCGCGCTGCAGACGCCGGGCTCGGTCGGCGGCGCGCTGGCGCAGATCGTGGAGTTCGGCCTGCCGGACGACTACTACACAAGGAAGTACAGCGAGTACACCCAACTGACAAAGGACGAGGTCGACGCGGCCGCGGCAAAACGGTTGTTCCCGGAGCACGCGGTTGTCGTGATCGAGGGCGACGCCGAAAAGATCCTCCCGGGGCTCACCGAAGCCGGAATCGGCAATGTCCGCCTCGACGACGAAGGTCAGGCCTGACCTTCACAGGTTTCTCGCAAACCTCTGAATAAGCTCTGAATCGACAAGGCCCGCCGGTCTCCAGACCGGCGGGCTTCGGCGTGTTCGGGAATCTTGACCTGCGGTTGAGGGATCGGGCGGGCATCTGCCAGATCCCTTACACACCCCTTGCGGGACACCCTGCGCAAACCTCTTGTCGTGTCACTTCCCGGGGTTTACAGAATATTTACCGGCGATGTGCGTTGACGGCGCCCTCAAAGACCCATAACTTTCCCGGTCGGTACGTGTCCTGATACCCCACCTCCCTAGCTGAACCGTGAACCGGTTCGGAGAGGAAATCACGTGCATCGGGTCCCACTCAGAGCGGCGGCAGGCCTTGCCGCAGCGGCGATCACGCTGTTCGCCACCGCCGCGAACGGAGCGGCGATGACATCGCCCTCCGGCACCACCTCGTCGAGCACCACCACGCAGAACCCGTATGACCCCTCGTACGGCCACCCGTACCGGCACGGCGCCATCCCCACGATCCAGCAGAACCAGAAGGCGAAGGCCTGGGCCGCGACCCACGCTTCGCCGCAGGCGACGACCGGTCCGGAGACGCTGTCCTACGGCGGCGGCATCGACGGCATCGGCGTTCAGGACGGCGGCAAGTC